>JAJDAM010000052.1 GCA_029261905.1 Deltaproteobacteria bacterium | reverse complement strand
GTGCGGATCAACGCGCCGTCGGAGGTCTCGCTTTCGAGTACCCGATCGATCGCGGCCGGTTCGACATCCATCAGCACCCGTGCGGCGCCAACGAGATCGTCGACCGGCAGACCACAATGACCGCTGCGCTGCGCCTCGAGCAGCACGTGGCGAATCCCGGCGCGCAACCGCATCGACGAGTGGGGATCGGTACCGAGTTGGCGGGCGAGGTCGTCCGCGATGGCAAAGCCGATGCCTCGGATGTCTCGCGTCAACTGGTACGGGTCGTCGCGAATCCGTTCGATCGCCTTGTCGCCGTAGGTTTTGTAGACGCGCAGCGCCCGAGAGGCCCCCAGACCGTGCGCGTGCAGAAAGACCATGATCTCGCGAATCTGGCTCTGTTCGCGATACGCGGCGGCCAGGGTCTGGGCGCGCTTGCGGCCGACCCCTGGCACCTCTTCGAGCCGCTCCGGCGATCGCTCGATGACGTCGAACACCGCTTCGCCGAACGCAGCGACCAGTCGTTCGGCCAATGCGGGGCCGATTCCCCGGATCGCGCCAGACCCGAGATACCGGCGAATTCCTTCGCGCGTGTTGGGCGGACTGACGCGCAATTCTTCGGATCGAAACTGTCGTCCGTGTTTCGGATCGACGATCCAACGCCCTTCTGCAGCGACGTGTTCCCCTCGACTCACGCTGGACACGCGACCGATGACCGTCACGCGCTCGGGTGCGTTGGGCACCCGCACCTGCAGCACGCAGAACCCCGTGTCGTCACTGTGGAACGTGACCCTCTCCACGACGCCGCGGATTCGACCCGCATCCTGCGAGGACGCGAGCCCTGGGAGCGAACTCTGCTGGCCGTCTGTCTGGGTCACGGGCGAACCGGCTGTTCTACCGACTGGGATACCGACATAGGGTGCGTTCGATACTACCCCTGAACTTCGGCCGGATCAGCCGCTGGCGCCCTTTCCGACCGGTTTCCCGCCGACTACGAGCTCGCCTGCCGCGTGAACTTCTCCCAGCACCTCATCGAGGTAGCCCGGCCCATCGGCCGTCGGAATGAACCAGCCCGTCGGACACATCGTCAGGATCTCGACTAGCGAAAACCCCTCGCCGGCGATCTGCGCCTCGAACGCCTTGCGGAGCATGGCCTTGGTGCGCACGACGGATTTCGCATCCGCAACACTACCGCGCGCCACGTAGCTCACGCCCCCCAGCGGCACGAGCAACTCGGCGATCGGTATCGGGTAGCCGTGATAGTCGGCATCCCGCCCTTCGAGCGAGGTCTTGGTGCGCTGGCCCAACGCGGTCGTGGCCGTCATGTGGCCGCCGGTCTCGCCGAACACACCGTTGTTGAGCAGCACACACGTCACCGATTCACCGCGCGCCGCGGTGTGGATGACTTCCTGCAGGCCTTCGTTCACCATGTCGCCATCGCCTTGCAGCGTGAACAACAGCTTGTCGGGACGCATCCGTTTCGCACCGGTGGCTACCGACGGTGCCCGACCGTGCAGCGCCTGAATCAAGTCCACATCGATCAGCCCGGTAAACGCCGTGTAACAGCCGATCCCGATCACGCCGATGCTGTCTTGTGCGTAGCCGAGTTCTTCGATCACTTCGAGCAACAGGCGGATCGCCACCGGCTCTCCGCAACCCGGACACAGATCGTGTTCTCCATCGAGCAGCAGCTTTGGCTCGAACTCTCCGACTCTGGTTGACACCCGAGTCGGACGGCCATGGGTATCCAGAACATCGAGCCGATCGGAACTCACGTGGAGACCTCCAGGTTTTCGAGTGCACTTTCGATGCGGCCGCGAATCACACGCGTATCGAGCAGCGGACCCATCCCGAACCCGGCCGAATCCGACGAGATCCCGCCGATCCCGACTACGGGTACGCTGCCCAAAACGCTGAGTCGCACGTCGTCGATCATCTGTCCGGCGTTCTGTTCGAGCACTGCGACGCGTTGCGTACCGCGCGCAGCAGCAGCGAGTGCTTCCGCCGGAAACGGCCACAGCGATATCGGACGCGCGTAGCCGACCTTCCGACCTTCAGAGCGCAGTTCCCGAACGACGTGCCGCACGAAGCGAGCGACGCTGCCGAACGCAACGACGAGCAGTTCCGCATCTTCGGTGCTTTCGGATTCGAATCGCGCCTCGGACGCCTCGATCTGGTCGTGTTTGACCTGCAATCGCTTCCAGAACGACTCGGGGTCGATGCTCTTCGACCCCTTCTGCATGCCGATCGGGTTGATGTTTCGCGATCGACCACTGCCGCCCAAGGACCCGTCGACCGCCCAATCCTTCGCGACCGGAACGAACGGGTCCGCTGTGAACTCGACGCCTTCGCTGGTGTGCGCGAGCAGATAATCGCCATAGATCTGCACCGGGTTGCGCCAATGGTCGGCTCGATCGAACGCGAGTTCGGTGAGTTCGACCGCTTCGCGTACGTCGATCGGCGCATAGACGATGTGCCGGTAGTCGCCGTGCCCCCCGCCGCGTGTGGCCTGGTAGTAGTCGCCCTGCCCTCGCGCCATGTGAAACACGACCAGCGGCAGCTCGGCCCGGGTAATCTCCGACAGCGACTCCTGCATCAACGCGAGGCCCTGGCCGGTCGATCCGGTCGCAGCGCGCGCGCCGGTGGCAAGCGCCCCCCAGGTCATTCCGATGGCTTCGATTTCGCTTTCGGCGTTGATGCAGACGCCACCGACCGCTGGCAGGCGTTTGCCGAAATTCTCGAGCACTTCGGTAAAGGGCGTCATCGGGTACCCGGCGAAGAAGCGGCAGCCGGCCGCCACTGCGGCCGTTGCGATCGCCTCCGAGCCTTCCATCAGCGTACGCGTCACGCGGTCACCTCGTTGTCACCCGAACCACTTTCACTTGCGTTGACGGCCTCGAGCATCACCGGTTCAGCGTACTGATAGACTTCGATACAGAAGTCCGGGCACACCAGAAGACATGCACTGCATCCGGTGCAGCCAGCCAGAAGCTCTGGGACCCGAGCGCCGCGGGTGTTGCGCCCTTCCGACATTCTCAACACGCGCGGTGGGCAGGCGGGAATGCACAATTCGCAGCCCTTGCAGCGCTCGGAGTCGATTCGGATCGTGCCGCGGGTTTCGACCAGAGTCATTGCGCGACACCCGCGGTGGGCCATGCGGGTGCTCCGTTTGGCGGCAGCGACTCGAATCCTCGCTCGAGGGCCGTCTCGTTCGCGCCGACGTGTTGGCGACGATACGACGGGATCGAATCGCGCATCGCCTGAAGCAGCGCATCGAGTCCAACCAGGCGCGTCAGGGACGCAAACGCTCCCAGCAACACGAGCGAAGCGCCGAGCGCGTTGCCGAGATCGGTCGCAATCTGCGTGGCGGGTACTTCGAAGATGCGCGGGACGTCTTCGGGGGCCGTGCTGTCTGTTGCGCTGTCAGCCGTGGCGAACGAATTCTCGAAGAGAGTCGAGTTCACCACGACGATCGAATCGGGACGCAATTTCTCGCGCAGCGGTTGCCAGAACTGGTGATGCATGACCATTGCGGACCAGGTGCTCGAAACGATCGGTGGCGACACGATCGGTGCATCCCCGATGATCACCGTCGAATCGGTGTTCCCGCCGCGCATGGTTCCGCCGTAGGTTCCCAGGAACATCGCGTGTCGACCTTCGAGCAGTGACGCCCGAGCCAGGATCTGCGCGGCGAGCTGGACACTCTGTCCGCCGATCCCGGTCAACATGACTTCGCGTTCCATGTCAGTCTCCCGGGTTCGGTATGCGTATCAGACCACGCAGACAGAATTCCGTCAGGTGTTCGGCGTGGCTGCTGTCGGGTGGCGTCGGCTCGGCGAGACTCCGCTCGACCCATCCCATCGCCAACTGGTAGATCGTCGACGCGTCCCGCTCTGCATCGGCGGAACCGATCTCACCACACGCACAGGCTTCGGTGATGGCCTCTCGGAGGAGTTCGGTCAACTGCCGTTCGGTGTCGCGCACCTGATCGGGGAACAGCTCGGCAAGCCGCGATCTCGATCGCGCGAAGGGTCTCGTGGCTGCGGCGGCCTCGGGGTTGAGGGCCTGGTCGAGCAGACCCACGATCCAGGCGCGGACCTTCGCGAGCGGAGAATTTTCGGCAGCCATTCGGCTTTGCAAGAAACCGCCCAGCTGGCGATTTCCGTCGTCCAACACGGCGAGCAGCAGTTCGTCTTTGGATTGAAAGTGGCGGTAGAAGGCCTTGTTCGACAGCCCGGCTGCCCGGACGATTTCGCCGACCGTCGGCTCCAGGCGGCCTGTGTCACGTACGAGTTCGAAGGTCGCCTCGATCAGCTTCCTCACCTCGGTGGCGAACTGTTGCCGTCGGTGCTCGAGTGAGCGATCGACGCTGCGATCCGCGAATCCGCCACTTTTGCCGACTTTGCCGCTTTTGGCGCTTTGGGCGCTTTGGGCGCTTTGGGCGCTTTCGAGGGTGGGAATACGGTTCTCCATATCGAGAATACTATTCTCCACGCCTGATTTGTGCAATGGCTCCGTGGTGGGCGAAGCTTGCCGTGACCTGCCCTTCTTCGGAGATTTCCCCTCACCGTGTCCGACTTCGACGTCCGCCCGATCTCTGGTGTCCTGGGGGCCGAAATCATCGGCCCCGATCTGAGCAAACCCCTTTCTCCCGACGCGTTCGAGCAGATCCACCGGGCGCTGGTGGACCACGGGGCAATCTTCTTTCGAAACCAGTCGCTCACGCATGCCGACCAGGTGGCCTTTGCAGCCCGATTCGGGCCGCTGGACATCCATCCGATTGCGA
>JAJDAM010000051.1 GCA_029261905.1 Deltaproteobacteria bacterium | reverse complement strand
GAGATCCCGTAGTTGACGTTGCGTTCGTTGTGAATGACCGAGATGCGCGGGTCGGCGGCTGCCAAACGGTCGGCGAGTTCGCCCATGCGGTCGCTGCTTCCATCGGTGATGATGATGATTTCGAACTCGTCGACGCATTGCTCGAGGGCGGCCGCGACCCGCTCGACAGCCCGCTCGATATTGGCCTCTTCGTTGAGCCCGGGCATGATGACCGACAGGCTCGTCGGCTTCCTCTTGGAAGATGTCTGGCTGGCCGACGCTTCGTCTGTGGGCTGCCTATCGGTAGACATAAGTCGTGAACTCGTTGAGTGGATAGTCGTGGCGCAGCGTGACGTAGCGAGACAACTCGCTGCGGCAGAACTCGAAGATATCGGCGGGCTTGGCGTAGTAGAGCCCTTCGGCTCGATAGTCGACTTGATCGGTCATCAGGTTGAACGCAATCGCGACGTCGCACGTCGCGTACATGCGACGGATCACTTCGTACATGTACTCGCGCCACTCCCGATCGGACGCGGCCAGCTTGACATGGAACACACCCGAACAGAATACGAAATCGTATCGGCGAGAGGGTGGGTCGGTCAGAACATCTCGAACCTGGATGTCGGCGTCGGGGTGCAGGCGTCGCGCCGCTTCGACCATATCCGAAGAGAGATCGCAGCCCGCGTAGGTTGCCGTCGGTTGCTCGTGCTGCAGATACGTACACAGATGAGCTGCCCCCGCGCCCACTTCGTACACGCTTCGGCCAGACAACTCCGCGACACCGCACAGCACCGAAAACCGCAATCGCTGCGACTCTTCGTCCTTCCAGTCCATTCCGCGGGCCGTTGCCCCGTGCTCGCGCAAGCGGGCCTCATAGTGCGAAACCACCGACCGTTTGAGACCGGCCGCAGCAGAATCAGGAGTCGAATCGCGTCTGGTCAATGTGCCGACTCTCTCGCTTTCCAGGCAGAAGATCGCGTACTCGGGGCGTTCTTCGATCCGGCACCGCCGAGTTGATCGAACGGCAGCACGTAGTGCCAGGGGTATTCCCGACTGATCTCGGTCGCGTCGCTGCCGAGAATCTTCGACGCGTCTCCGGTGATCTTACTGAAATAACAATATCCGTGATCCCGGCTTCCCCACTGGCGCTTGAAGCGGTCGACCCCGCCTTCTGGCGGTGACGCCTGCCAGTTGTAGAAGCGAATCCCCTGATCCCGCGCCCAGGTGATCGAGTGCATCGCGAGCAGGAAGTTCGGTGCGAGCTTTGCGGCATCGGTCCGTACCGACGGCATCAACGCGTCGATCACGCCCCGGTTCAACACATAGAAGCCACCCGCGACCATCTCGCCGGAATCGGTCTCTCGAACGAAGAAAAAACGGCCGGCGCCGCTCGGGATCATTTCTTCGAGCGCGCCTACGAACAGGTCTCGCGGTAGCGGTGTCGCCCCGATCTCGGTGTGGCGCGCGTGATGGATCTCGTACCAGGTGTCGACGTTCTCGAGGCTCTGTGTTTCATCGATCGAGAGCGTTCCCGACTTCGCGCGCCGAAGGTTGCGACGCAAGTTGCTCGAAGCGCCAATGAGTTCGCCCTCCGGGCCGACGGCCTCATCGAGGTCGAGTATCAGGCATGAGTTCTCGAGCACGAAGTCGGCATGGAAGAGCCGTTCGTAGAGTTCCCGGTCGGGCCAGATCGGATTGCTGATGACCGACGCAACCGCACACTCGCGTTGTTCGGCCAGGTCGATGAACGACCGAAGCAACTCGGCGTAGATCGGTTCTTGCGATTCGCCCGCTCGCACGGTCACGCCGCCGAGAGGCCCCGCCTGGGCGCACGAGGTCAAGATCGCCCCGAGCGGACCTTCGAACCGATACGCCGGAAGCACGCCGACCAGTCGGCCCTCACTGCGGCAGCCCAGGAACAGCGGTGTATCGACACCCAGGCCGGTGATCACGTTTCGCCAGTGGTGCGATTGCTGCGCGAAGCTGGCCGGACAGCTGGCGAGCAGTTCAGCGAGTTCCAGGTCCGATCGCGCATCGACCGGCAGTACGGAAACTTCGAGCGCAGTCACGCCGATTGCTGGGTGGGCGCGCTGGCGGCATCTCGCCCAGGCTCGACGAAATCGAGCACGCGTTTCGCCACGTAGTGGATCTGGTCTTCGGATAGCTCCGGGTACATCGGGAGCGAAACGATTTCGCCGACGGCTGCTTCGGTCACGGTCATCGAATGACAGCGGTGGGGTCGGCCGAGCAACGCGCGCTGTCGATGAGCCGGAATCGGGTAATGGATACCGGTTCCGATTCCCCACTCGGACAAGTACGCGATCAGGCCGTCGCGGTCGGAGACGCGAACGGGGTACAGATGATGAACTGGTGTGGAGTCCGGACGACTGTGCAGAACCCGCACGTCGCTTCCCGCGAACAACTCGGTGTAGCGGGCAGCATTCGCACGCCGACGATCGAGTGCGTGATCGAGATCTCTGAGCCGGATTCGCAAGAACGCCGCCTGCAGTTCATCGATGCGAAAGTTGTGTCCGACGATTTCGTGCTCGAACTTGGATGTGTGGCCGTGATGACGCAGCAGGCGGACCTTCTCGGCGACGGCGGGGTCTTTCGCCGTGACGAAACCCGCTTCTCCGACGGCCCCGAGATTCTTGGTGAAGTAGAAGCTGAAGCTGGCTGCGTCGCCGAGGTTCCCGCAACGACGGTCTTTGTAGAATGCGCCGTGGGCCTGAGCGGCGTCCTCCACGACGCGAAGGTCGTGTTCACGGGCAAGCTCGAGGATCGGATCCATGTCGGCCGGATGGCCATACAAGTGAACCGGAACGATCGCACGGGTCGCGTCGGTGACCGCGGCCCGCGCCTCGGTCGGGTCCATCGTCAGGGTATCGGGTTCGACGTCGACCAGGACGGGCACCGCGCCCGCGTGAACGATGGCTTCGATCGTCGCAAAGAAAGTGTGCGAAGGTGCGATGACTTCGTGGCCGGGACCGACCCCACACGCGACCAGCGCCGCATACAGCGCATCGGTTCCATTCGATACGGCGACACCGTGTGGTGCGCCGCAGTACGCCGTGAACTCGCGCTCGAAAGCCTCGGCGTTTGGGCCCAGCATCAGATGCATGCGGTCGAGGATGTCCGCGAACTCTCGGAGCACTTCGTCACGGATCGGCGCGAATGCGGCCTTGAGGTCCACGAGCGGGACCTCCATTCGAGCGTCAGTCACCGTTGGGCCCGATGCGGATCCGTTCCCCGTTCTTGCGGATCGACTGCTGGGCTGCTTCGAGTATCCGGACGACCTCGAGCCCGGCCACACCATCGGTGAGAGTCGCCCGGTCGTTTAGGATCGCGTCGACGAAATCGGCACAGACCTGTCCGAGCGGTTCGTGCTTCTCGATGTACGGCGCGTACATGTCGCCGACCCGATAGTCGACCAGCGCGCGCTGGCGTTGCGCGTGGTCGGCGTTCATCGTGACCCCCTTTTCGTAGACTCGAATCTTCTCGCTCGGCGCGAGATCGTCGTAGACGATCATCTTCTTCGAGCCGCCGATGACGGTGGAGCGCAGTTTCACCGGTGCGAGCCAGTTGACATGGAGATGGGCGATGAAAGTACTTTCGTACTGAAGCGTCACGTACGCCTGGCTCTCGAGCGTTCCGTAGTGGGTCGCGCCGATCGCAGAAACCCAGGTCGGCCTGCGACCGATCAGATGCTGAATCACCGACAGGTCGTGCGGCGCCAGATCCCAGATCACATTGATGTCACTCTGGAACAGACCGAGGTTGATCCGAACCGAATCGATGTACAGAGGATCTCCGAGCGTGCCCGAATCGATGATCGAACGTATTTTCTGGACGGCTCCCGAATACACGAAGGTGTGATCGACCGCCAGCACCAACCCGGCCTGCTCGGCCTGCTCGACCAGTCGTTCGGAGGTCTCGACCGAATCGGTCAGCGGCTTTTCGACCAGCACGTGCTTGCCTGCCGCCAATGCAGCGCTCGCCAACCCGTAGTGGGTACCCACCGGCGTGCAAATCGCGACCGCATCGACGCCCGGGTCGGCGATGAGGTCTTCGAATCGGTTGTAGGCCGCAGCAGCGGGAAAGCGTTTCGCGACCGGCTTCAGCTGGTCTGGGTTCGCGTCGCAGATGGCTTTCAGTTCACACTGATCCAGTGCGCTGAAATTGCGCACCAGATTGGGGCCCCAGTAGCCGCAACCGACAACGCCGACCCCGATCATTCCTTGCCCATCACCTTGTTGATCGCTTTTTCGAAACCGTGATCCCAGCGCATGTGCTGCCAATCCATACACTTGGCACACATCGATACGTCGCACCAACTTCCGGTTGCATGCTTGTCGCGGAGTTTGGCGTAGATGTCACTGGTCCAGATCTCTGCGATCGACTGATCCATCACGTTCCCGACGATCCCGGTGTTGCGCCAGTCTTCGACGCAGAAGCGCACATCGCCGTGCTGGTTGATCGTGACGCGTTTCCAGAACTGCGGGCACGGCCAGCGCTCGATGTCCTCGAAATAGGTTTCGGCCGCATTGACGATGCCGAGATCGGTATTGAGCCCGCGGACCAGCACTTCGTCGACGTATTGGCCCCAATACGCCTTGAACTGCTCGACTTCATCGCGCGCTTCTTTCTGCTCGATGATACTCGTCATGATCTTGGTGGGAGAACCGAGTTCATCGCGAAGTTCGACCAACCGCCTCAGGTTCGCGGTCACCACATCGAACTTGCCCCGGATCCGGATCTTTTCGTAAGAGGCTTTCGTGAAGGCGTCGAGGCTGACATCGATTACGTCGATCGGAGCCTCGAGCAGGCGTCGCATCTTTGTATCGTCGAGCGACATTGCGTTGGTGGTCAGGTCGACCGGCCCAATCCCGGCCTGCACGGTCTCATCGAGCATGTCGAGGAAGTGGGGATTCAGCATGGATTCGCCATCGGCCGCATATCGCCACACCCACAACTTGTCGCCGTAGGCGCGGGTTTCCTCGACGATTCGCGAGTGGACCTCCGGTTTCATGAACGTCGCGCGGTAGTCGGCATCTTTCTTGATCACCGGATGCGCACAGTGAATGCACGCCATGTCGCAAACGTTGGTTACGGCGATGACCAGGATCGGTGGAAACTGCTGGTGTTCGGGAGAGACGAACCCGTATTCGCCCGGCGCGATCGGTTCCTGCGGGGTCGATGGACCGAAGATCTCCGCGCTCGAGGCCGACTTCGAGTCTGAATCGTTCGAATACTTCACGCTGTTCGCCTCTCGACGCCATCGCCGTAGATGGAGCTGGCGTCGGCCTGCGGATCGGTTCCAATGGAACAGCGCCATACACCCTGTCGAGCCGTGGCGTTCCCAGAATCCATGATTTGGTGGTTCGATCGTACTCATCCCGACGACTGGAGTCGATCTTTTTCCTCGCGAACCGAATCGTTGCGAACGTTCGGAAACGCAGAATCGGCGTCCGATTGAGAGGCCTTGTTGCATACGGGTGTTGGTTGCCGGTGAATCGGAATTTCGTCCAACCGAACCCACCCGACACGCGAATTCCGACACACGGCGGGTCGAAGCGCGCGCTAGCATCCCAACCCGTGGCCAGAGAGACACGCAACGCAGTCGGGAACGCGTTCGCAAGGGCAGGGCTCGTCGGCAACCCTTCCGACTCCTATGGCGGGAAGACCATCGCGCTCAGCGTGCGCAACTTCGTCGCGCGCGTTTCGGTCGAAGCGTCCGACTCGATCGAGATCGCCGACGGGTCGGCCGCTCCGTTGCTGAATGCGGCGATCCGGCGCTTCGAGGCGCACACCGGTACCGCCATTTCACCAGCGCGCATTTCGATGGAAACCAACATTCCCTTTCAGGTCGGACTCGCGGGTTCGAGTGCCATCGTGATCGCCGCACTGCGTGCGCTGTCGCGCGCCCACGCAATACCGCTCGACCCCTTCGATCAAGCAGAACTGGCTCTCGCCGCGGAGAGGGACGACCTGGGGATTGCAGCCGGACCCATGGATCGCGTCGTGCAGGCCTACGAAGGATTGATCGGGATGGATTTCAGCGGCGAACGCAGACGAGATTCCTATACGCGCCTCAGCACAAAATGGCTGCCGCCAATGCTGATCGCCTGGGACCCTCGAGGCGGCGAGTCGTCGGGAATCGTGCACTCCGACTTGCGCGAGCGCTGGGAGCGGGGCGACACCGATGTCCGAAACGCGATGGCGTTGTTTCGAGATCTCGTCGACGAAGGCGAAAGAGCGCTGCGCGCTGGCGATCACGCCCGTCTGCGCGAAGTGGTCGATCGCAACTTCGACACACGGGCGAAGCTCTGCGGCATCGCCGAGCGGGATCGCGAAATGGTCGAACTCGCGCGCAGTCGTGGCGCGTCGGCGAAGCAATGCGGATCCGGAGGCGCTTGTCTCGCCGTGCTCGCTGCAGAGACCGACGCGGACGCCCTGGCTCGGGCGTACGCGATGGCCGGCTACCAGACCGTCAGGCCTGTCGTCGAATCGGACGAGCGGTGAAGCCGATCGAATCAACCCGACGCAGCGCGACTCGAGCGACGCAGAGCTAGGTGGTTGCGCTGGTGTTGGCCGCCTGGTCGCCCATGAATTGGGTGAACAGCGCAATCAACTCCTGGGGCGGCGCTACACCCGGATCTTCGACCGAGTCTTTGCCGTTTTCGAAGCGAAGCAGCTCGAGCTTTTCGTATGCGGCTCGAACGCGCGGCGTGAGCAAGCCGAGTCGTTTCAGATTCGGAACGATCTTCGAAAACAGCATCTGGCGGAAGCCCTTCATGAACGGCGTTTCCGCCATCCAAGGCACCCAGACGTTCTTGTCCCAGCCGAGGCGGTCGAACACTTGATGCATCAGCAATCGATCGTGCATCAGGTGGGTCGCTTCGATGATGAAGTCCTCGCGCTCGCGCAACTCACTCGAAGTCATGCCTTTGGTGTAGAGCTGTTCGAGCGACAACACGCCGAACGCAACGTGCCGCGATTCGTCGGCCATCACCCGGCCCGTCAGGTCCAGGATCAGCGGCTCGTCCTGCATCATCAGACGCATCATTCCGAACGCCGCCAGAGCGAGCCCCTCGACCATGATCTGCATGCCGAGAAACGTCACGTCCCAGCGCGAATCGCTGATGATGTCGGTGAGCAGCGTGTTCAGGCTCGGATGGATCTCATACGACATGCCGAGTTTCTCGGTCAGGTAGCGGTGATAGACCTCGACGTGACGCGCCTCGTCGGCCACCTGATTCGCAGCGTAAAATTTCGACTCCTCGTCGGGTACCTGTAGAACCAGCTTGGCGGTTGCTACCAGCGCGCCCTGTTCGCCGTGGAGAAACTGCGAAAGCAGGAACGAGTTCATGTTGAGCTGGAGCAATTGGTTTTCTTCGGGATTCAATTCGCGTGGAGGGCTCATCACGCGGTTGAGCATGCTGTCCATCCCACTCTTGGCGCGTTCGGCCATCATCTTTTCGATGTTGACCTCGGTCGACCAGTCGAGTTCATTCGCGTTCCACGTCGCGGTCTTGCCCTTTTCGTAGAGCGCCATCATGCCGTCGTTCTCGAGCGAATACTGCCAGTCGAACACGGTGTCCAAGGTGGTATTCACCGCGGTGGAGGCACCGAAGCTCGGGACGGGGATGGGATTGCTTTGAAAATATTTCACGGAGGCTCCTGTCTGTTCGTTTCGCGTTATTCGGTTGAAGGCGCGCTTTTTTCAGGGCCGGGTGTTGCGTCGACGCCTGCGTAAGCGAGGAAGTTCCGAGTCAATTCGTCGACCAGATTCTCATCGGTCAATTGGCGCTTTCCTACGCGGAATTCTCCAGTCAGGACGAGCTGGTGCATCAACCCGAACGCGAGCTGAACGGCCAGCTCGATGGCGAGTTCCGGATCGGGATGCGTGAACTCGTCGAACCGCGAAGAAAACAGAGCGGTCAGCCGTTGAGAGACGCCCTGGCGGAACTGCCGATCTTCTTCGATGAATGGCCGCGCCTGGCCGGCGCGGAACGCGAACGCTCGAATCAACCCCTCGCGGGATCGGACGGTGTCGACGAGCTCCTGCACGCAGCCGCGCAGGATCGAAGCGATCGGCGCTTCGATCCAACGCTCGGGATCCGTCAAATCGTCGACGCGCTGCCGAAGATCGTCGAAGAACCGCTCCTCGAGTGCACGCAGCATCTCGTTCTTGCCGCGAAAGCGCGCATAGAAGCCGCCAACCGACGACTCGGCGCGGAGAACGATTTCGGGAATCGAGGTGTCCGCCAGGCCCTTTTCGGCGATCAGTTCTTCCGCCGCGTCGAGGATCCGAATCAGGGTCTGCTGGCTGCGGAGCTGTTTGGGGGGTGCGACGCTTTCGAGCAATTTGGCGTTATGAACCGGATTCGGCCGAACTTTCCCGCTC
>JAJDAM010000050.1 GCA_029261905.1 Deltaproteobacteria bacterium | reverse complement strand
CCCCTTGCTGGGGGGGGGGGGGGGGGGGGGGGTGGGGGCCTGCTTGGCCGCCGCCCCCCCCCCCCCCCCCCCCCCCCCCGACCGTCGGGCAGCCCACTTTGGATCTTCGACTGAACTGGAGTTTCAGACTGGCAGTGATGCAGGAGCGACGGCCCTGCGCATCCGTTGTGGCAGTCTCCTACCACAAGCACGTCCTCCTGACTCAGTGGCTACGCCACGCCTAGGTACCCTTCCCCATGTTACGCGTACAGCTGCTGTTCGCGCGAGCCTTGATCAGCCGCTTTGGTTGGCGCGAGACGGCCCATGTGAGCATGCCAAGGGGCTTCGGCGAGGGGCCCATCCTTCCGGGCGACCTAATTTGTCTGCAGGGGCGAGATAGTCGATCGCCGAGAATGGTCCTCGCTCTCACTGCTCCGGTGGGCGACAGCAGAGTAATCTCATGGTGACTTTTTCATGTGAATCATGTTACTAGGTCACGTGGCCTAGGCCGCCCGGCCGATTTCGTCGTCGGTGCGACCGCGGCAAATTTGCTGACAACCGCGGACTACGGGCAAAACGCTCCGGCAGTCGGAGACGGCCTCTAGGTTCGGGAAATATCAAGGTGACGTGACGATGTACTCGATGATCAAGATGACGGCCCGCGCTCGCATAGGCCTCTCCCCACTCGTCGCTCTTTCTGTCGCTAGTCTCGTGCTCGTTGCGCCGGCGGCGCACCCAGCGATTCCTGAGCCTGATGTAGTCATCATTGGCGAACTCATCGGCGCGGCCCCTGCGGGTACGCTTGTCGAGGGACGCCGGGGAAGCGAGCCCATCGCGAGTTTTCGATTGGGGGACGGTGCGGGGCCGCGAGGTAGCTTCGTGCTTCGCGTTCGCCTCGAGACGCCGCAAGACGACGAACCCAGAACCCCCGGCACCGTACGCCTGACCGATAGTCTCGAACTATTCGTGAACGACCTTTCAGTCGGCCAGTCCGTCCCGGTCACTATGCGTGGTGATTTGATTCGCGTCCCGGGAATCGCCGTCGATGGGAGTTTCTTCGACGGGGACGGAGACTTTGTCCCTGACTCGATCGACAACTGTGGTCGAGTCTCGAATCCGGACCAGCAAGACGATCCCCCTAACGGAATCGGCGACGCGTGCGAGCTTTCGATCCTTCGGCCGCTGGAACGAACACTCAGCGAGATCGTGGAATTCGTGGGAAATCCCGCGGATGGAGAAACCGGGTTCGGCAACGTTGATCATCCGTATAGCTTGATGCTGGTCGAAGTCACCAACGCACAGTACGCGGAGTTTCTGAGTGCGGTCGCGACCCAGAGCGATTCAGACGGGCTCTACAACATTCAGATGGGAACCGACCCACGGGGCGGAATTATTCGAAACGGCGCAGTTGGTTCCCGCAGCTACATCGTCAAGCCCAGTATGGGCGACAAGCCGGTGAACTTCGTGTCCTGGCTCGATGCAGCGCGATTCAGCAACTGGGTGGCGAACGGCCAGGGCGGCCCCTCGACGACCGAGCAGGGCGCTTTCGACCTGACTGTCGCCCAACCCGCTGCTGCGGCGCCCTCCAACCCGACGAGCGAGTGGCGACTGCCGAGTGAGAACGAGTGGTACAAATTTGCGTACTACAACCCGGCGCGTGGTGAAGGCTCCTACGATCTGTATCCGACCGGATTCGACATCGAGCCGTTATCGGCTGTTGCCACACCGCTGGGCGACGTCGAGACGCCGGGAATCGACGTGGTCAACTATGCGAGCGGTGCATCTTGGAATGGTGCCGTAGGCAACGTGACCACAGTCGGTGCCACGGGAGCCTTCAGTGCGCTGGGAGGTGCGGATCTCGGAGGCAACGTCGCGGAGTGGTTGGGCGCGCCCGCCGAGGAGGGCATGAGGGTGGCGCGAGGTGGCTCTTGGGAGAGCGACCGGTTCGGACTCGAGTCCATCGCTCTCGATGAAGACCGGCTCCTCGATCCTTTGTACGAGGGTCCCGACGTGGGATTCCGCCTCGTGCCTGAGCCTGGCTCGACAGCATCAGGAGCCGCAGTGCTTCTCACCCTCGCGCTCCTGCACGGGTGGGCCGGGCGATCCGGAGAGAGGAACTGATGAGAAAACTTCGAAACATGGCGCTGCTGCTCGTCTGTGCTGGTGCGACCACGGCGATGATCGCTTGTGATTGGCGTCAGCCGCCGTCGGTCGCCGATCCATCTGCGCAAGTATCGGATCGAGGCACGGAGCTAGCTCGTGCGGGAGCCGTGTCGATAGGGGAGCAAGAGTTCGAGCGCCTGCTTCGTGCGGTTCGCGCCTCGGATCTGCGCGCCGACGATTCCGTGGAGCGACTCGAAGAGGTCGTGCGGCGCGTGCTGCTTACGCGAGCCCTCGGTGAACGCGCCCGGGAACAAGGTTTGCACCGTGATCCGGTTATCAGAGATCGCATCGACCGGATCCTTCGTGACGAACTGATCGCTTCCAAAGTCGATGCGGGGCTCCGCCCCGCCGATTTCTCGGACGAGCAGATCGAAACCTATTATTCCGCGCACGAGCAAGATTTCAAGGTGCCGGCGTCAGCCTCGGCGCATTGGATCTGGATCTCCAAGAGTTCGGACGCAGAAGGCGCGCGAGATCGTGCCGCTGCCGTAGCGGAGCTGGCCCGTCAGCACAGCACGAGCGTCGCAGAGTTCACGAAACTCGTACGCGAGAATTCGGAGGATCTCCGGACAAAGGCCGCCGCTGGCTATCTCGGTGTCTTCCGTGGAGACACACTCGATGGTGAACCGCTTTCGCTCGAGCAGCGCTCGATGCGGGACGCATTGCTCGAGCTCGATTCGATCGGAGAAATCGCCGGTCCGGTGGAGACGCCCGAGGGCTTCGCGGTCTTGCGTCTGAGCGGGAGGCGCGCCGCGGTATCACGGTCGCTCGAGCAGGTTCGAGAAGAGCTGCGACACGATCTCTACAAGAGGGAGCGCAAACAGCGGCTCGACGCGCTGATCGCGGCAGCTCTGCCCGATGACTCAACCTCCATCGATCGACAGGCCCTTGTGAAGTTCGCCGCTAGACCGCCGGCTGCGCGCTATGCGGGTACAGGTAAGCCTCCTCTTCCGCCAATTCCCGGCGTCCCATCTCCGGGGGCCCCGGAATCGAAGCAAAGGCCGGCGCCTGCCATTCCCGCGGGAGAGAACCAATGAACCGCCACACGAACATCCTCCTGGCGCTCGGTCTCGCCGCCGCGATGGCTCTCCTGCAAGCGCGTCCCGCATCCGCTCTCGATCAGGCGCTCGAATTTGTACCCGGCTGGAACCTCATTTCACTATGGGTCGAGCCCGATGATTCCAGCGTCGAGGCGGTGTTCGGCGCTCTGCCAACTGGTCGCCTTCTTCGCGTGTACGGATACGACGGCAACTCTGGCGAGTGGATGTCATACGACCCGACACTGGCTCCTGAGGAGAACTACATCAACACGCTCTCCAGTCTGAGTGCCGGAGTGGGATATTGGGTACTGCTGTCGGCCGGGCCGGACGTAGAGGACTACATCCTGACGGGCCGGCCGGCGACTTCTGGCCCGCGGATGCTCGCTCCCGGTTGGCACCTGCTCGGATTCAATAATCGCGAGACACTTTTCTGGAGCGACGCTCTGGGATCGCTCGCCTCGGCTGTGGCGCAGGCTGCTGCCTACGACCCTTCGCGGGAAGCGTTTTACGGATTCTCGGATCCCGTATTCGAAATTGTCCTCGTCGACGATGCGGTCGACGACGTGGAACGCGGCTGGACGTATGGGCCCGAGTTCGGAGTCTCGGGTCCTCCATCGCCACTGCGTAAGATCGAGCCGGGGCAGGCACTCTGGGTGGAACTCGACACTGGCTTCACATACGGCCCGGTGCTTGAACTCGAGACAGAGAGCGACGCAGACGCACCGCCGTTCGTCGTCGGTGAGAAGAACACGTTCGATCCAATGACCCAACCCGATACCGATATCAACGGTAACGGCATGCTCGACTACGGTTTTACGATCCCGGGCGCGTTCGACAAGTACGGCAACCCGGTCGTGGGCACACAGGATACGGTCTCGTTCCGCGAGCCCACCGGGGCGTCGCGTCGCCTGGTCAACACCCAGGTGGAGGTCATGATCCGGAATGCCGGAAGCGGGGTGCTGCAGTTTGAAGCCAGCACTGATGCACCGCAGGTTTCCGTTGAGCCGTCGTCGGGCGAGGTACTTCCCGGTGAAGGTGCGCCCGTCTTCTTGAATCTCGATCTCGCCGGGTTGGCAGAAGGAGAGCACAGCGGGACCTTCACCGTGATCAGCAACGGAGGGACGGATTCGAAGATCGTGAAGATCTTGGTTCCGCCCATCGACGGCCGCTACCGGGGCAGCATCTCGATCGCTGGGATTGGGGAAACTCGCTTCGCGATGGGTCGCTGGCCAGTCGAGATCGAGTTCCTATCCGATAGTGCGACCATCGACGCGTCGGGATCGCTTCACTTCGCCGGTGATGTTTCCTTGGCTGGATCGATAGCCGATGGAGGATTCGACCTGGCTGGAGAGGAAACGCTCGCGGCCGACAACCCAGCAAACCCCTATGGCGCTGCGATCACGCGCACCATCGCGCTAGTCATGGACCCGGAGCAGTCAGCGAACACTGTTGGTGGCCAGCTCGGATTGAACGGGGGCTATCGCGAGACGATTACAGGCCTTGGCCCGGAGCCCATCGAACTTTTTGGTTTCTTTTCGCTGCTGCCGGTGGAGGAGTAATCGCATGGTGTTGGGAAAACTCTCGTCGACCCGTTGCAATATTGCAGT
>JAJDAM010000049.1 GCA_029261905.1 Deltaproteobacteria bacterium | reverse complement strand
ATCGAGGCGGTCTTCGAGGGATTGCTCGCGAGCCCGTGCTGCCAGCTCGATCTGGTCTTTGGCTCGAGCGATTGGAGCTGCAGCGGTTGTGGTCATGCCTACCCGGTGGTGGACGGGATCCCTCAGCTGTTCTGGCCCCACGAGGAGATTGCAGACGACAGCGACGTCACCGAGATCGTGAAATCGTTCTACGAAGAAAATCCGTTCCCGAACTATCAGGATCACGAGTCGCTGCGATCGTTGATCGACAAGTCCCACCGCGGCGGTTATGCGCAGATGTTGAATCGTTCGATCCCATTCAACAGTACGGTGCTCGAGGTCGGGTGCGGGACCGGCCAGCTGAGCAACTTCCTCGGGATCGCATGTCGACGCGTGATCGGCACCGATCTGTGCCTCAATTCGCTGCGGCTCGGGGAGGGCTTCCGCGCCGCTCATGAGCTCGGGCGTGTCGGGTTTGCTCAGATGAACCTGTTTCGTCCGGTCTTCAAACCGGGCAGCTTCGATGTCGTGCTGTGCAACGGCGTACTTCACCACACCAGTGACCCTTCGGGCGGTTTCGCGGGACTGGTCCCGCTCGTTGCGCCCGGCGGATACATCGTCATCGGGCTCTACAATCGTTGGGGGCGGTTGATGACCGATCTTCGGCGCCAGCTGTTTCGCGCGACGGGTGGTCGGGCACGCTGGCTCGATCCCTATTTGCGCGGCGCAGCGTTGAGCAGCGACAAGGAAGGCGCCTGGTTCGCAGACCAGTATCAACACCCACACGAATCGAAACACACCGTGGGCGAAGTTCTGGATTGGTTCGCCGCGACCGGGATTCGTCCGCTGCGCGGGATCCCCGCGTTTACGCTGGATGGGGGCCTACCGGATCCGAGCGATTTGTTCTCGGTCGAAGATCGCGGGTCGGGCTTCGACCGAGCGATCGCTCAGCTGCGTCAGGTCGCGACCGGCAACAAGGAAGGTGGATTCTTTCTGATGATCGGCCAGAAACCCGAGTCGCCCGAGGCCTGATCGGCAGCGGCCGACGGCGATCCCAATCGAGTGCTTTGCCAGCAACGCGCATCGACGTGCGGACCTTCCGCGACAATCTCGGTCCGGAGTATTTCCGCACCCTGCTAGACTCCACTACGTGCGAGCTGCCGCTGACACGGAGACTTGGAAGATGACCGATCCGACTGATCCGAAGTCCCCGTCAGCCGCTCCCGGCGCCGTCGCCGAAGGCTCCGGCGATGCCGGCCAGGCATTCGAGCAGGCCTCGGTGCAGGCTTCGGGCCGTTCGAGCGGACCGCTGTCGGAGTTCGGCTACTTCCTTCGTCGGACCCGGAAGTGGTGGATGACGCCCATCATCGCGATGTTGCTGCTGATCGGAGCCCTGCTCGTGATGGCAGGGACGGCAGTCGCACCGCTGATATACGCGCTTTTCTAGAGAACGCGGAACCGTGTCCGAGTTCTTCCTCGAATTGACGCCGGATCGCGTGTTGGCTGCGATCGAGTCGGGTGGGTATCGGCCAACCGGGCATTGCACTCCGCTTACTTGTCTGGAGAACCGCGTCTACGATCTGCGGCTGGAAGACGGGAGTCACATCGTCGCGAAGTTCTATCGGCCCGAACGGTGGACTCGAGACGCGATCGCCGATGAGCATCGCTTCCTCGCCGATCTTCGCGAAGCCGAGATTCCCGTGTGCACACCACTCGCGTTCCCCGATGGCGAGACCCTTCGCGAGATCGAGGGGATTCAATTCGCGGTGTGGTCTCGGACGGGTGGACGCGCTCCGGACGAACTCGATGATTCTCAGATCGCGATTCTCGGTCGAACGCTCGCTCGGATTCACAATGTCGGTGCGGCCGGATCGGCGCCGAATCGAGCCACGCTCGACGCGGCGAGTGCCGCCCATGCGCCGCTGGAATTTCTCGAGCAGGGCGACTTCTTGCCCGCGCCGGTCGCGCGCCGCTTTCGGGATTGCGTCGTGGAGGTCGCCGATCTGTATGAGAACTGGAGCGCCAACGTACCGAGCCACCGGATTCACGGCGATTGTCATCTGGGCAACATATTGCACGGAACGAACGGCTGGTTCTTTCTCGACTTCGACGATTTCGTCGTCGGGCCGGCAGTGCACGACATCTGGATGATGCTTCCCGGTCGTGATTCGGAAGGCGACCGGCAGAGAATGTTGCTGATCGATGCGTATCGGGAGTTCCGAGAATTCGAACTCTCGTGGCTGCGACTCGTCGAGCCGCTTCGCGCCTTCCGATTCGTCTTCTACGCGGCATGGATCGCGAAGCGTTGGCGCGACCCGGCCTTTCCGTCCGCATTTCCCCATTTCGGAACCACCGAGTACTGGGAGACGGAGACCCGGGATCTCGAAGAACTCGTTGGCCGGCTCGACGGGAGCGCGGCCATCGAACCCGGTGCGCGTCGGGTCGAGGTCGCGGAGGAAGCCGAACTCAGCAACAAGGATTTCTTCTGGGATCTCTAGCCGAGCGGCCCGCTGCTGTTCGCGTCGCGCGTGGGGCGATGTGGTTGGCTCTGCTGGGCCTGGTCGCGTCGGTGACGTTTCAGCAGATTCGTACCTTCGACTACTTCTGGCATCTGCGAACGGGCGAGCTGATTGCAGAGCAGGGCGAGGTCCCGAAAGCCGATCCCTATACCTATACGGTTCCCGGAGCTCGTTGGGTCGACATCCACTGGCTGTTTCAATTGGGACTGCACGGTGTCCACAGCGTCGGTGGCCATGAGGCCGTGGTGGTTGCGAAGTTCGCAACGGTACTCGTGTTATGCGGGGTACTGCTTTCGATTGGATACCGGCGCGATCGGCCCGCCGTTTCGGCTGCCGCGATCGCGATCATGTTGCTGGTCGCATCCGATCGCTTCATGCCGCGTCCCGAATTGCCGAGTTTCGTCTTGCTCGCGGCGATTCTTGCACTACTCGACCGTTTCGAGCGCACCGGCGACAAGTGGGTGTATTGGATCATCCCCGTTCAGATACTCTGGGTGAACGTCCATGGTCTGTTTGCGCTCGGCATTGCGCTTTGCGCGATTCATCTGGCGTCGATCGTTTCGAGGCCGCTGCTCAATCCCGGCATGTCCATCGACATTGCACGGCTGCGCAGGCTGGGTGTCGTCACCCTGCTGGCCACCGTCGCATCCCTGCTGAATCCGAACTTTCTCGACGGCGCCCTCTACCCGATCCAGCAACTCGGCATGATCGGTACGCCCGAGCAGCGTGGTTTTTTCGGATCGCTCGTGGCCGAACTGATTCCGCCGATCGCCGGCGACGCGTCGCTTCAGCCGCTCGTCGGGAGCCTGGCGCTGCTGTTTGCGACGCTCAGTGCCGGGGCGATGCTGCTCAACTGGCGCAAGCTCTCCGTTGCCGACCTGCTGACGTGGGTCGCGTTTGTTTATCTCGCGCTCGGTGCGCGCCGCAATCTCGCGCTGTTTGCGATCGTTGCAGTCCCGATCTGCGTTCGAAACCTGAACTCGGTTCTCGACGGTCGCGAACGGCGTCCGATACTCGCATTGTGGACGACCGTAGTCGTGGCGAGCCTGACCGCGAGCGTCGCGTTGGCGGTGACGACAGGAAAGTTACAGGAACTGCTCGGAGGGACGCGCGAGAGCGGCATCGGTCTGTACGAACCGATCTACGCCATCGGGGCCACCGATTGGATCGAGAAGAACCGCCCGCCGGGACCGATCTGTCACCACATGGGGATGGGCGGGTACCTGATCTGGCGGCTGTTTCCCGACTACCGGGTCATGACCGACGGTCGGCTCGAAGTCTTCGGTGAAGAAAAGTTTCAGCAGCTGCAGGTCACGGGGCCAGATGCGTTTGCCAGGCTGGATCGCGAGTACGGGTTCGGCGTGGTGCTCGTCCAGTTCAGCATCCTCGATTCGGAACAGCTGCTTCGCTGGCTGTATTTGAATTCGAATTGGCGGCTCGTTTTCGTCGACGATGCGGCTGCGCTGTTCGTTCGCGTCCAAGAGGGCGATCCTGCTGGCATGGTCGACCTGGACGTCGATTCCGAAGACCTGTTCGAGCCGTTGTCGGAGCCCGGGCAAACGGATCTGATTCGACGCACGGCGCGCACGAATTTCTACAACGCACTGCACCGCTACAAGGTCGCACTCGAGATCTGGCAGGAGACAGTGGAGCTGTATCCCGATCTGGCCAGCGGCCCGGTGATTCACGCCGCACTGCTCCGGCGCAACGGCTTCGATGCAGCGGCCGAGACGATCCTGCGGCGCTTGCTGGCGGAGCGGCCGAACGATGCAGCCGTACACGCGCAGATCGCCGATATCCGGCGTGAGGCGGGTGATTCAGACGTGGCTGAGGCTTTGTATCTGCGGGCCGTAGAACTCGATCCAGGGCTTGCGTACGCGTTCTACCACCTGGGGGAGATGTCTGAAGCGAAACGCGATCCGAACGGGGCGTTGAGCTTCTACATTCGAGTGATCGGCGCTTCACCACCGAATCACCCGCTGGCAGTGGCGGCACGTGGACGCATCGCCGCACTGGAAGCAAGCCGCTTGTGAACCAGGTCGAGGGCTGCCCGGTCAAGAGCCACTGGGCACGCAGTGCGTGCCGATCCTGCGCCCGTCAGATCTGGCCGGCGCTCACATAGCAGGTCGCGGTGAGTCCGGCGGAACGGACACCTTGCGGGTCCGCCACCTGACCGGTTGCGACGATCGTCGACGGTTGTGACGTTTCTACGCGGAACTGAATCGAAGCGACCTTCTTCTTGCCGCTCAAGGAAGTGGGGCCGTGACGCGAATCGCGAATGTCCCGGATCTTGCCGGCTGATTCGTCGACGACCACCGAAGGAAACAGCTGTCCGTCGTCGTCGAATTCCGGGTGGGGGCCGATCGACAAGAACTTGATGTGCGCCGGATCGTATTTGACGTCGAGGTCCACTGCTTGCACCTGAGCGGCGGTGTCGAATTGCAGCGCGATGGTGAAGGTCGCCCCGGGGGCCTTGTACACGTTGGTGGGCGCACATTTGAGTGTGGCTGCTGCCGCTCCAGGGTCGGGCATCGGAGTTCCGTCACAGACGCCTCCGATCTGGGTCGCTACGAGTGCGAACAGCAGCCCGACCAGCCTCTTGTCGAGCCCGCGATTCGAACCCCGCTTCGGCTGCGGCGTTCCGCGTTTCACGGGGTCACCTCGAGTCCATCGACCAGCGTCACCTTCTGTCCGTCGATATTGGTGACTTGTACATCGTAGATTCCCGGAGGAACGAGCAGGCTGTTGATCGTCGCTGTCGCCTGGTTGAGGCTGGGCGCGACCGTCGTGCTCGACACCTGGAATGGGATCGGCCCGCCCGCGAAGAGCTTGACGGTGATCGTCTCGGTGAAGCTCGCCCCGTACAGCGTGAAGTTGGCCTGCATCTGCCCGCCGAACGAGAGCGGGGTCGGTGACACCGAGTTGAGCTTCGGCGCGAGATACAGCCCGAACACCGTGCTGTTCAGCGCAATCCGGTCGTGCAGGTAGGCCCAAGACAACGGACGAAACACCGGGAGGGTGCCGCCACGGCCGGAGATTTCGCCGAAGTTGAAGCTGGCTCCAGCGTTCATCAGGTAGTTCTCGGGCGGCGTTCCGCCGGACACTGTGACGTTGTGATCCTGGCCACCACCGGAGGTGCCGCCGTACAATCCGCCGGGCATCGGGCCGGGTGCCGTCAGGCCCAACAGGTGTCCCGTTTCGTGTGCGATCGCCGATGCGATCGTCTGCGAGAATGCTTCCAGCGCATTCGCGACCTGCCACAAGCGCAAACTCTCGGCGGGAGTCGCAGAACCCAGATCGAACTTGGCATCGAACAGAACCGAATCGAGAGGGTGGTCGCCGATCGCGACCCCGCCCATGCTCGGGTCCACGGTGCCGAAAGCGGCCTGATACAGCGGATCGTTCTGCCAGAGGTTGTCGATCGCGTGCGGAAACACCCCGAACTGCGCGTTGAGCCCGCATTCGTCGCTATTCTTAGCGACGTTGTGGAGGTCGAGCGGCGCCGCTCCGAGATACAACGAACCCGCCGGAGATTGACCGCCGACGCACAATCTC
>JAJDAM010000048.1 GCA_029261905.1 Deltaproteobacteria bacterium | reverse complement strand
CCGTCGAGCCGGCGCCCATCACCGATCCATGTTGCGCTGCGGCAACGGACGTTGCAGGGCTGCAACGTCGCTGTTCGCGCACACGGCTCGGCGGGTCGTCTGCGGCGTCGAATCGCCGCAACGAGGGTGCTTCTGGGGCTGGCATGTTCGTTGCACTGCATTGGGCCGTAAACCCATTTCGGAGGAACTCATGAGCAAGAAACAAATCGGTCTTTGGTGTGTCATGGTGGATTTCGTCTGCTTGACCGCTTATGCGGTGTTCACGGAGGGCTACTTCACGTTCGTCGGTGCCGCCATCGACTTTGCGGGGGCCAGTGTGTGGGGTGTCCAGATCTTGTGTGACTTCCTCGTGGCGTTGACGATCGCGCTGGGCTGGTGCGTTGCCGATGCGCGCAAGCGTGATCTGAACTACTGGCCGTTTGTGGTGCTCACCCTCGGCCTGGGTGCGATCGGCCCCCTCGCGTACTTGATTCACCGTGAGCGGGTCGAAGTTCGATCCGCGACACGTAGCGCGGCTCGGCAGCCGGGGCTGCAACACGCCTGAGCCGGTGGTTGAGTCCGTGCCCGAGGCGCAGCGGCGGAAGGGAAACTCGTCGCTGTGCCCGGCGGGGCACACAGGAGCCGCCGCTACCAGCTCTCGCTGCCGGGTATGCCCTTGAACGGCCCGACGATCTCGGGCGTAATCCAACCGCCGTAGTACTCGCCGGGTTGAGGAACGACTCGATCCTTGCCGACGAAGCACGCGTCGACGCGACCCGCATGGAATGCGAAATGGTCAGCGATTGGCTCGAAGCCGGGTTCTGGGTTCGGGTAGCTCCAGGCTGCGGCGCGCGCGATGTCCGCAGCGATTTCGATCGACCAGGTCTGGGCGTTGCCCTTCCACTCGCAAAACGTCGACCCGTCGATTTTTCGTAGACATCCAGTCGCAACGTCAGCGGAAGGGATGTAATAGGCCGGAGGGCTGCTGGTTTCGATGATTCGAAGTGCGCGCCGCGATCGTGCGATCACGCAGCCTGCGAACTCGACCCGAACCGCGCGCGCAACCGTTTCGATCCGGGGCGGTCGCGGATAGTCCCAGACCGACTCCTGGCCGGGGCCTGGCGTCTCGATGTGCTCGGGTCGACAGCGCGCCAGCTCGCGCCATTTTCGCTGTTCGGGCGTTACCAAGAGGTTTTCGGTCTTCGTGTGGCGCTGGCAGCGGCTGTCATCGGGAGCCGATTCGACGCAGTTGGGCACCACGCCAGCGGAGCAGGCCCCAACGAATCCATCGCTGGGGCCAGGCGATCCGTGTCGTACCGACTTCAACGCCGTCGCGAAGGGTCGTGACCCGGTCGCCCTCGACGCGCTGCTCCACACCATCGGGGAGCAGCACCCGGAACGGGTGGTCCGGATTCAAGACGGCGCTCACATCTGTGACACGGACGGCTGTGTGTTCGCGGAACTCGGCCGCGATTTCCTGGAGCCGGGGCGAAGCGTCGAAAACGCCCGGGACGGCCTGCCGAATCGACAGCCGAACCGTCTCGCCCGCCGGTACCAGGTCGAGCACCGCTTGGAGTCGGTCGGGGCGATCCTCCTCGCGAAACTTCCCGCGTAGCCACATGCATTGGTAGGCGCGGCAGATGCCCGGGCGATCGGCATGGATTCCACAACCACCGCCACTCTGTACGTGCTGGCAGGTGGTCCCGCCGAGCTTCGCGATCTCGTCTACGCGCAACACGGTGCAGCAGAGCGAGCATTCGCCGCATCGACGATCCATCGCATCGGAATCGTCGCTCGTCCCGGTGGCAGGGCGGGTCATGCTTGCGTGATCGGGATGTGATTCGGCTGCCCACTCACCCGCGCGAGCCAATCATTGATGCGCGCGTAACCCGATAGATCGAAGCCCCCTTCATGTGCAACATGTGTGTACGCGTAGAGCGCAATGTCGGCAATCGAGTAGCGTCCACCGACGAAATAGTCGGCACCCTCGAGCTGCTGTTCCATCACCCCGAGTGCTTCGTAGCCGCGTCTGCGCTTCTCGTCGATCTGGTGCCGTTGTTCGGCGGTGAGTCCCTGGTGGACCCAGAAGCGGACGACGGCGATGTAGGGTTCGTGGCTGTATTGCTCGAAGAACATCCACTGCAGCACTTTCGCGCGCTCGAAGCGGTCTTCGGGTAACAGTCGCGTTCCTTCGGCCAGGTACCACAGGATCGCGTTCGATTCGGACAGGTGGGTGCCGTCTTCCAGTTCGAGCGTTGGAATGCGTCCGTTCGGGTTGCGCTGCAAGAATTGCTGCGTGCGGGTTTCGCCCTGGGTGATGTCGAGTTCGATTCGCTCGTACGGAGTTCCGAGCGCAGCCAACAGCAGTCGAACCTTGTAGCCGTTGCCGGACATCAGGAAGTCGTAGAGCTTCAGCACGCGATCACCTCACATCTCGTTCTGCGCTTTCGCGTATCGTGTTTCGTTCGTCGGGGAGTCGCCCTCGGCTACCCGGCTTCAGCGATCCCGAGAGACAGGCTGCATCTTCTGCAGCTCGGCATCCACAAATCGCGCGATCTCTTCGAGCCGCTGTTCGGCGCGGGGCCAGTCATCTCGCGACGTTGGCATCTGCATCGAGACGCGAGCGAAGACCGCGCGTCCCGGTCGGCGGAACGGGCCGCGGTCCAACGCCAGCGCGGACCGAACGAGCTCGGCAGGGAGGGATTCGACGTTCAAGTAACAATGATACACGATGGTGTCACTGCGGAATTGTCGGAATACCAAGCGGTCGACTTCGCGAGCCTCACTCCCCAACGAGACGCGGGAGAATTCGAGCAGCGTATAGCCCGGCCCCGGAACGGCCGTCTTGTCCGAGATCAGACTCATGCGAGGCTCGAGGCGGTTGTCTGCCCCAATGAATACCTGAACACCCGGGTCACCCTCGTTTTGAAAATACCGCCGGTGCACCCACTGATCGACACCGACGCTCCCGAGGAACTGCTCGTCGAGCTTGAGCCCCGCGGCGCGCCAATCGCCGAGTTTCGCGGGGAGAGCCGAGACCGGCGGAATCGGCTCCGGGCGAGACGTCCATTGTGGCAAGACGAGGGTGGCGACGCCGCTCGCGGCGAGTAGCACGCAGAGTGCGGCGGCACGTGGAAGTCCCAGCCGGAGGCCGGTATCGGATTCGGCACGCCACGAGAGGGTCGTCTGCGTCCAGCTCCGCGTGGGGCCTTTCAGTGGCATCTTGTCGAGCAGGAAGTCCAGGAACGCAATCGAGAGTACCCCGACCACGATCATCGCGAGGCCCTGGGCCGTGTGCACCGGATCGATGTCCGAGAAGGGGCTGGCCACCAGCGACAATACGCGGATCTGATTCACCAGCACACCCAGCAGCGGCGCAGAGAACACCAGGATGAACGCGCGAATCCCGCGCCGCCCGAAGATCTCCGCGTAGACCACCGAGCTCATCATCAGGGTCTCGACGGAGCGCAGTCCCGCACAGCTCTCGATGACCTGGAAGACCCGCCCGTTGGGTATGAAGATCAGATCCCCGGCCAATGTCGCTGGCAGGCCGACGAGGTGGATCGCCCAGACTGTCACCTCGGCCGTCCACAGCTGCATCGGAAAGACGACCCAGTTGAGCGCGACGGCCGGGTGGGGATAGGCGAGTGCCAGAAACAGCATCGGAACGAGCAGCGCCAACGCACCCCGCCAACCTGCGAGCAGCAGTCCGCCGCCTAGGAGCATGATCGACAACGAGGGGATCATCAGGCCGAGGAAGTCGATGTAGTGGGCCCACACGTTCAACAGCGTGGCGCCCAGGATTGCGATCAGTCCAACCACGGAGGCAAGCGGGGAGACAGGGCGTGCCATGGCCGCGAACAGATCGTGGCGTCGACGAAACGTCAGCCAGGCCGTCAGTATCAACAGCAGGGTGGGGGAGCTGCCGGACGGTGCGAAGAAGAACCCTTCGATCCCTTCCGGATTGTTGCGCACGCCCGCTGTCGGATCCCAGCTCGCGAGGCGATGAAACGCGAACGCCCAACTTGCGGCCAGCGCGATCGCGATCGCCAACGCTACGCGGCTGACGGCCTTCGGGTCGGATGAAGGGGGCGACGTCTGCATTCGCTACCCAGTCGGAAATGGCCGGCCGGTGTTCATCGGTCGCCCATTCTCCTCGAACTGCTCTGATTTTGAGGGGTTGGATCGGGTACCGCGCGCGTGCTCCGACCCATCAGGAGTTGGGTCGCGCTGGTGCGCAAACGGCGGCTTCGAAACCGATGCGCCGGTTGGAACATGCCCAACGGCCGTACGAGAACGGGGTGGCTGCGCGCAGCGCAGCCACCCCGTAGGTGGCAAATCTATCCGATCAGTTGATCAGGGATTCCAGATCTCCTGCCAATCGGCCTGTACGAACCCAGACGGCGTGGCCGCCAGGCTCCCACTGGCGTCCAGCGTGAGGCCGCTAAACAAGTATCCGAAGGTCGAACCGTCAGACAATCGCTGGATGACCTTGTCGGCGTTTCCATCTCCACTGATGTCCGGAAAACCGGCCAACTCGAAGCCAGCAGCCAGCGGGGTGCCGGCGATACCGCCCGAAGTCAACAGCGTGCCCATCGTGCCCGGTGTGAAGAGGAACGCGATGGTGTTTCCGTCCGAAGTGCGTTGGATCACCTTGTCGAAAGCGCCGTCACCGTTGAGGTCCGGGAACCCGACGGTCGTGTATCCAGCGCTGGTTCCGGCGATGGGCGCAGCGCCCAACAGGGTGCCGCCGTCCAGGAAGAAGCACACGCTGAATCCCGTGGTGTGTTCGACGCACTTGTCGGCCTTGCCGTCGCCATTGATGTCCGGGAAACCCACGGTGGTGAAGCCCGCTGCGACGTTCGTGCCCGCGATCGGAACGGCCTGGAGCAGTGTCACGCCGTCCATCAGGAATGCGACGGTGAATCCGTTCGTCTGCTCGACGATTGTGTCGGCATTGCCGTCACCGTTGATGTCGGGGTGCCCCATCACGGTGAACCCAGCCCCGACGTTCGGTCCCGGGATGGCGCCCGCGGTGGACTGGTTGTGACCATCGAGCAGGAACACCACCGAAAAGCCCGAGGCATTCTGGATGATCTTGTCTGTGTTGCCGTCGCCGTTGAGATCCGCAAATGCGGCGGTGGAGAATCCGGCGGCGACATTTGTCCCCGAGATCGGGCCGGAGACCGACGACGTGACGCCGTCGAGCAGGAAGGCCACCGAGAAGCCGTTGGTGGCTTCGACGATCTTGTCGGATTTGCCATCACCATCGATGTCGGCAAACGCGGCTGTCGAAAATCCAGCGGCAACGTTCGTGCCCGATATCGCTCCGGATGTCGCAGCGCCGACACCATCCAGGAGGTATCCAACACTGAAGCCAGTCGCGTCTTCGACGATCTTGTCGGATTTGCCGTCACCGTCGATGTCCGGACCCACGTACACTGCAACGGGGCCTCCGGGACCGGCGAACGCAATTGCGGGCACCATAATCCACGATAGAGCCGCCACTACTGCGATCGTAATTGCATTCTTCATGACTACCTCCAGGAATTGGAAAACTCGATCTTTCACCGAACCACCAAGAACCATTCTCTTTTCAAATTTCATAAAACGCCAAAACTTTCTCAGCGAAAACTCGCGGCCAATCACCCCGTACGAGAGCTGCAATCGTACCAGTACCGAGAGCTTACCACTACTACTGCGTTTCGAAATTATCGCTCATCGCCTGCCCATCCGCAGCCCTCGATCCCTCGGATCCGGCCTGCCTGATCCAATCAGGTCGACACGGTCGGGCGGAGCGCAAGGTGCATCCGTTCTTCCTTGACATTGCCTACGATTTTCCGGTTCGTTGTGGCCCGAACGGCCCCATGCTGTCTCACGGCTCCCCAGACAATGGAGCGCGATTCCGCGGAAACTTCGGTTCAGCGCGCGGCGAGCTGCAGGAAAACCGTGTCCTGGTAGCAGCTCTGTCCCCGGCCTCGACCGCACCAGGCGCCCAGATGGATGTCCTCCGCCAGCGCCAATCCGGCCTCCGTACAGGCGGAAACCACCCACTCCTCGCGGTAGGCGATCGCAGCCAACGGATTGTCGCCATTGTGGTACCGGCAATTCTCGTCCAACGCGAAATCCATCGGGTACGCCGATTTCCCCTCCGCCTCGCACGCCTGCCAGGAGGGATTCATCAAGAAAAACGTCGCGCAGAGAATCGACTCGGGGGCCATCATCCCGGCCAACTCCCTCAGGTAGTGGGTGATTTCATCGGCGTACATGTGTGTGAATACGCTGAACGCGAGGATCAGATCTGGCGCTCGATCCGGGCCGGGCAGGGTGACCTCGGTCGCCTTGAGTTCGCCGCGGGGGTTGTAGTGCTCGTTGTAGACGTCGACGTGACGGAAGGCGATGTCCACGGGGGCCGCTGCCGGTGAGAGGTTTTCCGACAGCCACGCGATGTGCCTCGGCATGATGTCGAAGCCGAGGTAGCGGCCGGTAAAGCCCATCTCGAGCAGCGCGTAGGTACTGCGTCCATAGCCACATCCGACGTCGAGCACGCCGCCCTCGAGTGGCAGAAATCCGCGCTCCTTGACGAAGCCCAGCAGAATCTGGCCGTTCTCCCGCATCTTCTCGACGCTGGGTTCCATGAACATCAGATTCTGGGGCGGGTAGGGGTACCGGTCCACGTCACTCTCCTCGCTCAATGTCCGCTCTCGACGTACTTGATGAAATTTTCGACGAACGTCGCCTCGACTTCGGCCGGTGTTCCGGTCGCGTCGATCCCGCGTACGGCCTCGACGATCCAGACGCTCGGGAATCCACCGGATCTGGAAAGCCCACCGTGTCGTTCGATTCCGACGAGTTCTTCGGTTTCGCTCTCACCGTACTCCGGAAACGATACGTCGGAAAAACCGAGTCCGGCCAAGAGCCACTCGAGCAGCGCGCGTGAGTACAGAAACTGATGTCCCCAGCCGTGAAAGGCTCGGTTGGTCGCGAACGTCTGCAAGCGTTGCTTCTGCTCGTCAGCGTCGAATGTGTAATGCGTTCGAACCACCCACTCGAGGCTCGGAGTCGACAACCGGATGCGCCCGCCCACCTGCAGCGCGCCCAACGCGTGACTCAGGAACGCCAGCGTGCCGCGCGGCTCGAGGTGCTCGAGGAAGTGTTCGGCATAGATCAACTCCAGATCACCGAAGGGCCACGGCTCCGAGACGTCCATGACCTGGTCGACGCCGTTGAATGCGCGAATGTCGACGTTCCACCAACGTTCGAGCGCGTGGTGTGGTCCGCAGCCGATGTTCAGACGCCGCAACGACTCAATCGATCGCTGCATCGATCCCCCTAGTGTTCGCGTCGCCATCCTGACCCAGGCTCTTCAGGCTGTCGAGCGAGTCCACCACGCGGAGGATGTCGCCGATCCGCACCGCGAAGCTGTGGTCACGACGGATGCGGCTTGCCAACTCGCTTCTCTGCTGGCGCCTGGACTCGAAGCTGGCTCTCGCCGATCGGACGGTCTGTGCGAGTTCGTCGACGCTCCCGTAGGTGAGCAAGACGTCGCCAAAGATCTCGTCGAGTCCGTCGACACGGTCGGTCAGAATCTGCGCGCCGCAAGCAGCCGCATCGAACAGCCGGTTCGAAAAGAAACCATGCTCGCGCATCGTCTCCCAGTGATCATTCAATACGAGCGTACAGCGCGAATAGAATCGGCCGAGTTCTTCGTTCGGAATGTGCTGCGCGAGAATCCTCTCCTCGTCGAGGAGGGGCTCCCAGTGAGTACCGACGACCTGGAAGTCCACTTCCGCCTCGAGACAGTCGCGAACGATCTGGCGAAATTTCTTTCGCGAGTTGCCGACCAACGCGACGCCGTCGAATCGGGACAGCGCCTGCGAGAGGCCGGTATTTCGCGCGATCGAACCGGGGTCCGGGGGGGAGAAAACCTCGGGATCGGTGCACTGGAGCAGCACGGAAACGGGTACGTCGAGTTCTGCGCGCAAGGTCGTCGCGTGCCGTTTCGACGCGACGAAGACGTGGTCGAACCCCTCGAGTTCATCGTGTGTCACGCGATCCGGATGGCTGATCATCCAGAGCAGATTGATGTGGTCCGGCCGAGGTTCGTAACGTGAGAGGCCCCGCAACACGATCACCACGTCGTCACCGAACGTTTCTGGACAGTCCCAGCGATCGATGCAATCGATGCGTGTGCTGTGTCCCTGCCGGTCCAGAGCCCGCTTCATTGCAACAGCGAAGTGATAGTCCCCCCACTGTTGGCGCTCGGCGGCCGTAGGCGTGCCGATCTTGATGGCGAACCGCAATTGAGTGCGCGCGGCATTCGAGAGGTGCTGCCAGGCGTCGGCGGCTCTCTGTTGGTAGGTGTGTTTCGTTTCGACCACTGAGCGAAGCTCGGCGACGAGGCCTTCGCGGGCCAGATCGTCACGCAGGTAGTGGTCGAGTGCTGCGGACAGCTCTTCGGTGGAGCTGTACGTCGGCAGCCGTCCATCGAAGATCTCGTCGTTTCCGATGACTCCGTTGGTCACCACCAGGCGTCCCGCGCCGAGAGCGTCGAATACCCGACTGTTCACCGACCCCCACGGTTTGGTGACGTGGTTGGCGTCGTCGATGACCAGCTTGGTGCTCGCATAGACATCCGGAAGCTGGTCGTAAGGGAGTGGACCCTGCGCGATGTCCCGAAGTTCTTCGACCTCGTCCCAGCCGTTGCCGAAGATCTTGCCTTCGAACTCGAGAGATCGGTGGTCCAGATGCGAAACGATGTCGCGAGCCTGCTGCCAGTGGTGACCCGTGAAGCAGTAGTCCGAGGCGAGCTCCTCTCGCGGGTTGCTGTGTCGGAACGCCTCCAGGTTCGTCGCGAGTGGAAACATGTCGACGCGTTTCGCGAGCTTCTGCTCCAGAAACTCCGCAGCCTTCGTCGAAGATGCCCAGACCAGGTCGTAGTCGGGAGCGGACGGACTTTCGGCGAAACGCTCGAACCAGTTGCGCACCCATGCGACCTTGAGCAGATCTGCACTGCCGTTCTCGATCAGAGAGAGGTCATAGTGATCGACCATGGTAATCAGAACGTCGATCCCCGACAGGTCGTACCAGGAGTGAGATCTCTCCAGGAAATAGCACTGGCACTCGAATTGATTCTCCAGTTCGCGAGCAAGCTCGAGCGAAGTGAAGTAGTCGCCGGCCGTAGCGTCGCGATGAGCCTCGGTCACCGCGAACGCGATCCGCGGCAGCGTCACGTTCCAGAAGCCCGGCCGTGCGAACCGGTCCGATCTCATTCGTCGTCGGTACGCGTATCCAAAGCGCCGATCGAGCAGGTGCCGATTGTCCGCCACCCGAAGTGCGGCCTTGTGGTCCATCTGCGCTCGGCTGTGTCCACGGTCATGGAACGCAGTCAGCTGGTTGGCACACACGACCCGTTTTCCGCGACGAATCACTGCGGTCAGGCACAGATCGACGTCCTCGTAGCCGTAGAAGTATCCCTCGTGGAACCCGCCCGCGTCGAGGAACTCATTCCGCCGGGTCGCCATGAACGCGCCGGTGACCGCCGGGCT
>JAJDAM010000047.1 GCA_029261905.1 Deltaproteobacteria bacterium | reverse complement strand
GGCTTCGAGCCGGTCTCGCATCTCGTCGGACTGGGCTCGCGCCAGCGCCGCATCGCCGTCCAACCCGGCACCGGCCAACAGACCGCGGACCACTTCGGGCTCGGCGATGTCACGCGCTTCCGCCCAGCGGGCGCGATACGCGGGATAGTGAAACTCCCGAAACTTGCCCTCGTCCTTGGCGACGAGCGCCGCCTGCATCGACAAGCGCGGACTCGGACGGCTCTTGCGCGCGTCGATCGAGAATTCTGCGCCACACAGCTCGGCCCAATGGCGAAGATCATTGGTGTAATTCTTCAGCTTGCGCGGTCCGAGCTTCGGTGCCTTGACGCCTTCCGGCAGCGGGTTCGGAGGCTTCTCGTACAGGACACTCAAAAGTGCGGGTCGGAAGTCGATCTCGACACCCAGATCTTTGAAATAGGACTCTGCCCGGCAACTGCCGAGGTAGGCCCAGGGTCAGGCGTAGTCGAAATAGAAGGGAAGTTGCACGGTGAGTCCTCCGCGGAGCGCCGAACGGGATCGGGTGACTCGAACTCGCGTCGGTGCTGCGCTCGTCTCGGGTGGTTGCGTCACGCGAGATTGTCGCTCAGGCAGCCGCGGATGTCTCGCGACGGCCGAGAACACCCATTCAGTCGCCGGCGTTGGGCCCTGGGTTGCGTTCTGGGTCGCCAGGGATCGGGTCGCAGAAGACGCCGAAGCTCGACACCCTCTGTTCTGCCTCGACTGGCTTCCCGATCAGATCTTCCACGTAGGACCACTTCCAGCCGACGAGCTGGTCATCGAAGAAGACGAGCGGGGTGAACCGGATCCGGCCCGAAAGAAACGGGCACTCGGATATGCGCTCGATTTCCACGAAGTAGCGCACCACTTCATAGCGTTCGCCCAGCGCGGACTGGACGGTCTGGCTGTCGAATGGGTTCTCGATCTCGGGCGGCGCGCCGCTGAGGTCGGTCCGCCAGGGTGGAGCCACCGTCGCCGAGCCCAGTGTCTCCATCGCGGTAGACCGGGACATGCCGAACTCGAGCCGTTCGCGGGCCTGCTTCGTTCGGCACGCGACCCCCCGAGCATCTTCTCCCGTGCGACAACCTCGTGTCGACGAGCAGCTCGGCAGCAGTGTGATCAGCGCGAGGCAGGCGACCAGGGCAGCGAAAGATAATCGACGAGTCGTGTTCGTCACAGCGTCGGCCTACGGCTCGAGGACGACTTTGATCGCGCCGCTGCTGCGTTGCGCGGCGATTTCGAACGCTTCGGGTGCCGCGTCGAGTGGCATGCGGTGGGTGATCAGCGTTCGCGCGATCTCGGGGTTTCGCGCCAGGATCGTCGCGGCCGCGTCGACGTCGCGAACGAGGCCGTGCCGCGCGTACATCGACGACGCAACGATCGTGATCGCTTTGCCGGTGACACCGAACGAGGGAAGCGTCAAGCCCGCCCAGTAGGTCGCCAGCAACAACAACGTTCCTCCCGGGCGAAGCGAGCCGACGCATTGTTCCAGCGATTCGGTCGTGCCCGCGCAGTCGATTGCGAGGTCGACTTCGCGGGGCCCCGCATCGGATCTCCCCGTCGCGCCCAGCCTCCGCCCCGCCTCGCGTTGAGGCTCGTGCCGTGCTTTGAGACTCACCGTCAGACCCCCGGCAGCGGCGGCGGCCACCGCGCACAATCCAATGGTGCCTGCTCCGACGACCAGCGCCGTGCTCGACGTGTTGGTCGGAACCCGCGCCAGTCCGCATGCCGCGACGGCCAGCGGTTCGACCAGGCATGCATCGCGAACGTCGAGGCCGGCCGGAAGCGGCACCAGGCATCGCTCGGGAACGCGAATCTCTTGCGCCATACCGCCGTCACGCCCCACGCCCATCACCATCTCCGGGCCGGTCCGGCACAGGTTGTAGTCGGCGGTCGCGCAGAAATCGCACGTCCCGCACGGAGCGAGGGGTTCGATCGCGACCTGGGTTCCGTCCGAAAGTTCGCCAGCCATTTCGTGACCGAGTGTGTGCGCGACCGGGAAGCCACCGGCAATCATGTGAAGGTCGGACCCGCAGATGCCGGCCGATCGGATGCGGACGGAGATCCCCTGGCCGGCGGGTTCCGGCACCTCGACGACCTGGACCCGTCCTTCCGAACAACGAACCGCTCGCATGACCTTCCCCCGTATGGCTCAGAAAACTGACTCGGACCACCGACTCGGATGTTCCGCGGCACGGTCACGACGAAGCCGACGTCGACCGCGCGCGTGTCACGAGAGTAACCGACCCGATTCCAGATGGTCTCGGCATGGTGTCCATTGGTGGCTGCGAGAGATCAGCGGGAAGAATCGTTGAACGGTGGAACGTCGAGTCCGGAGGGACCCGGCGGCCGCGCGAAGTGAGCCATGAAGCGTGCGAAATCCCCGAAATCCACGGTGCCATCGCCATCGTGATCGAAGTCTTCAATGTTCGATCCCAACGAAGATGCAAACAGAAAGAAGTCGATCATCGCGACGAAACCGCTGTTGTCGTAGTCGGCGTCGCACGCAGTACCGAAGCCGTCCTCATCCGCATCGCGCTGCAACGGGTTCGCGGTGAACACACAATTGTCTTCACCGTTGGGCAGACCATCGTTGTCGGCGTCGCCGATCGGCTTGAAGCACGGGAAGCTGCCCGCGCAGACCAGGCCGGAAGGACCGACGGGTTCGCCCAACTGGTCGATCAGGCACTGCTGGTCGGATGCTTCGATCCGATCGTCTCCGTCGCAATCGGCGTCCGGTTCATAGCCGGGGTCGCCGACTGATTTCCCGAGCGATGCATCGAGGATGCACCAATCCGAATCGGCATTCGTGCAAACTTCATCGGGCGCACCGGTGACGCTTCCGTCGCCGTTCAGATCGCCATCACAGATGTTGCCGTAACCGTCGCCGTCGGTGTCGAGCTGGTTTCCGACGCACGGAGCGACCGCGCAGCCAGCGGTCGGTGCCTGATCGATTCCGTTTTGAATCGCGGGGCAGTTGTCTTGAATGTCGAACCAACCATCCCCGTCGGTGTCGTGAATTTCGGTCGCGGAAAACGGTGTGCGCGTCGAGCCGACTTCGATCGTGCGGCCGAGCGCGATGGGGTAGGCGAGCATCGAGATCTCGATGTCGTAGTCGCCGACCTCGTTGACGGAGAACTTCGCGAGCGTCGGAGATTCGGGGCTCAGCAGCAATCCGAGCAGCGCGGGTTGTGCAAGGTCGCGCTCCC
>JAJDAM010000046.1 GCA_029261905.1 Deltaproteobacteria bacterium | reverse complement strand
CGCGCGCCATCCGGCCTACCTCGACCAACCCGAGATGTTTCACGAAGCACTCTTGAAATTCATCGCCGGCCTCGAGGACTGAACTCCGTCAGGCTCCTAGCCGGTTCGAAATTCGCGAGTCGGTCAACGACGCGGAGGCGGCCAGGGATGGCCTCCGCTCCATGGCTCACTCGCCTGGAAACGAAAACGGAACGACGCACCATTGTGATGAAAGAAAGGAGTGTAAGCGTTTTGCCAGTAGCGCTGTGCTTGACTTCCGCGGAGGCCATCCCTGGCCGCCTCCGCTTCCGAAGTGTTGCGAATCAGGGCACGAGAAGCCATCTCATAAACTCCTCGGTCGCCCGGCACCCGCCTTCGACCCGATCTCTGCGTTGCGAAATCTCGCCGTAGCTATGGCTAGGGCTGCGATTTCGCGTCTTGATCTCGGGCCGAATTCGGGCGCCTGGCTCGGTCGGGGTTTATGAGATGGCTTCTAGTCCCGGGGGTACCCCGCCGCCAGCGCGCGCCTCACGGTGGCGTGGATGAAATCGGATTTGGCGTTGGAGTAGGCGTTGCGAGATTCCATCGACGCAGCGCTGTGGCGCCCGGCGAGTTCGCACTTGAGTTGCTCGTAGTCGGCCGACGTGTTGGGGTGGTCGCGCAGGTACTCACAGAAGGCCAGGTTGTGTTGTTCCCGGGTGCTTTTGGATTCACAAACGTGGACATGATGAGAATGCGGCCATTCGTGCGGCTCGTGAAAGAATGGATAGTCGGCGTCGTCCGGGTGTGGCTGGTGTCGGTATCCGGTGCGCGCCAGGGGAGCGCGGTATGGATCCATCGGGTGAAGCGTTTCGACGGAGATCTGAATGTCGATGACCGGTTTCGCGCTGAGGCCAGGGATCGACGTCGACCCGACATGATCGATCCGAATCGCGATGTCACCGAGAGCGTCGCGAAGGCGAGCGGCTTCGCGCTCGAAGGCGATCGCCCACTGGGGGTCGTACTGCACGATCTGGATGGCATCTTCGATCACGAGCGCGAACCGTCTCCGACCTGGTGCGGCATCAGGGTACCACTGCAGCCGAATTATCCTCCAGTGTCGTCCACATCCGTGATAGGATTTTCAGATGCCTCACGATAAATTCTTTGCCTCGTCCCCAGAAGCCGTCGGTATCGATTCACGCAAGCTGGAAGAAATGTTCGATCGGGCCCAGCGCGAACTCGAGATCGGTCTGCTCCCGTCGGCCCAGATCGCCCTGGCCCGCGATGGAAAGATCGCAGGGATGCGGAGTTTCGGAACTGCGACTTTCGACGCTGCGACCTTCGACGCTGCGACCTTCGACGCCGCGACCTTCGACAGTCGCACCTCCGAGAGTGTGTCACCCGAAGACCGCGCGGTCGCGGTCAGCAACGATACGCTCTATGCGATTTTTTCATCCACCAAGGCGATCACCTCGGCGGCAGCATGGCTGCTGATTCAGGAGGGGAAGCTGAGTGTCGATGAGCGTGTCGCGGACATCATCCCCGAGTTCGGATCGAACGGGAAAGATGCTGTCTGTGTCGAGCATCTGTTGACCCACACGGCGGGTTTCCCTCAAGCTCCGTTTCTGCCGTCGCGCTTTCTCGATCGTGAAAGACGCCTCGAGTACTTCGCGAAGTGGCGATTGAGCTCGGAGCCGGGGTCTCGTTTCGAATATCATCCCTCGTCGAGCATGTACGCGGTCGCCGACATCATCGAACGACGCTCGGGGCTTTCGTACGGCGAGTTCGTTCGAGAGCGGATTTCGCTCCCGCTCGGGCTCGATGATCTCTGGTGTGGTCTGCCCCGCGACTTACACGGCCGCCTTGCGGACATCGTGCACGTGGGGGAAGGAATGACGGACGCCGACTACAAGGCGATGGGCTTTCCGAAACCTCCCGAAACCGAGGTCACCGAAGATGCGGTGCAGGCGTTCAATCGCCCGGATTTTCGCGAGGCCGGAATCCCGGGAGGCGGCGGGACCATGACCGCGGGTGACCTCGCATTGTTCTACCAGGCCCTGTTGACTGGTCGGTCCTTCGATGGCGAACCCGTCTGGAAACCCGAGACGTTGCAGATGGCGCGGGAAGTGCGCACCGGAGAGCTACGTGACCCGGTGTTTGGCCAGTTGGCGAATCGCGGGCTCGGCGTGGTGATCGCTGGCGACAGCCAGCGGAATTTCCGAGGCTTCGGTCATACGAATTCGGCGCAGGCGTTTGGTCACGGCGGGGCAGGTGGGCAAATCGCCTGGGCCGATCCCGAGACGGGGATCTCGCTCGGCTACTGCACGAACGGGCACGACCGGAACGATCTGCGGCAGGCGCGTCGGAGTGTCGGGATCTCGAGTCGCGCTGCAGTCTGTCTGCTCGACTGACCGGGACCGCGGGCACGAAGAGCGCATTTCCTCACAGGGTGCCGCGCCATTCCCCAACAAATTGAATCGCCAGTTCGAATCGGCCTGAATCGACGAATCGAACCCGAGAGTGGTTCCGAGCGTCGAGCAAGACGCAGATGCGCGAGAAAGGAGAATCGGGTCGGAGATGCGCCGGCGACGCAGTAGGTATAACGGAGCGTTGATTCGCTCCTCTGTGATGGCACTCGCCGTATGGAGTGCATCGGGTCTGGCCGCAGTCGTGATGGGCTGCGCGTCATCGACCCATGGATCGATCGCCCCGCCGACAGAGGAGCAACGCGAAGCTGCGGCCCGGGACGGGTTCGAAGTCCGTCCCGTGAGACGGGCGGTCGACCTGGTGACACCCGATCGGTTGGCCGGCCCCTACTACGAAGTCGGCTCCGAAGTGCTGCACGACGGGCGTGCCAATGTCTATTCGATCTCGTCGGAATTCGGCGACTTCGAGGCGATCGGAGACGAACAACTCGACGTTCGTCTGCGCGAGATCGAGGCCTTGGCGGCGATGCGTGCGACGAGCAAGACGGCCACATTTGCAGCCGCAGCCGGCCGCGCGCTGACGAGCCCGTTCGTGGCCAGCTGGAATCTCGTGACACACCCGGTCGACAGCGTTCTGGGAGTTCCGGTCGCTGCGTGGAACGCGATCAATCACACCGCGCAGCTCGCCACTGCAGATCGCAGCGAGTTCGAAGACAGTGCGCTCGTCGCTGTGATCGGGTTCGAAGCCCGAAAGCGGTCGCTTGCGGCTGAGCTCGGTGTGGATCCCTATTCATCCAACAAGGCGCTTCAGAAACAACTGAATCGATTGGCCTGGGCCGCTTATGCAGGAAGTCTTCCTACGATGTTCGTGCCGTTCGTTCGTGAAGCGGCCGCGGACGAAGCCGGGGAGGAGCGTCTGGCTGCGCTGCTCCGCACGAACTCCCCAGCGGGTCTTCGCCGATTGAATCGAATCGAACTGGCGGTCATGGGGGTTTCCGGGCCGATGGCCGATGCGTTCATCGGCCATCGCTGGTATTCGCCACGTTGCGCGACGGTGTTGGTCGCGTCGCTGGCGGCGCTGGATCTGACGGAGAACCGTGTCGCATTCATCGAGGCGGCGATCACGGCCGAGTCCGAAGCGGATGCGCGGATGTTTGCACAGACGGCTCGACTGCTACAGGAGTACGACGAGCACGGTTCCGGTGTCGGTGTGATCCTGAGAGCAGACAACCACCTGATGGGGTACACCGACGACCAGACTCTGGTGCTGCCGCTCGCCGCCGACTATGTCATCTGGAACTCCGCGACGGCAGATTTCGTCGAGGTTGCAAGACAGCCGCTTCCGGATCAACGCCCTGTGGCCAAGACGGCGCTGGTGGCCGTTGGGACGGTCTCCGAATTGACTCGGCGCAAACTCGAAGCCAACGGTATCGAGATCACAGAACGCGGACTCGATCACTTCGGTGCCGATCCGGTCCAATCGGTGCATTCCGTTCAGAAAGTCGATTCCAGCAATGGCGATACCGAATGAGCCGACACCGGTTCGTGCGCGGTCGATACAGTCGGCTGATATTCGCCGCATGGGTCTGCTGGGTCGCGCTGGCTTGCGGCGGCGGCCCGCGACCGGAGCGGCAACGGGAAGTCATCCTGCGATCGGAGGATGTCGATCGAAAGGTCGGCAAAGACGCTTCCGAAGAGGTGAGGGGACAGCTCGGGTTGATCGAGGACCCGCTGTTGGTCGCGTACGTGAACGCTGTGGGGCAGCGGCTGGCCCAACACGCGCCACAGAGGCGGTTCTCGTACAAGTTTCAGATCGTCGACCAGGAGGCTCCGAATGCGTTCGCGCTTCCCGGTGGTTTCATCTTCGTATCGCGCGGTCTGCTGACGCTCACCAACAGCGAAGATGAACTCGCGGCCGTTCTCGGGCACGAGATCGTGCACGTGGCGGCACGCCACGCCGCCGCGCGCCAGGAGCTGATGAGCGGCCCGTTGAGTTTCTTGCAGGGGGGATATCTCGCGGGATACAACCGGGATCAGGAGCGCGAGGCGGATCGCTTGGGTCAGGGGCTCGCTGCGCTCGCCGGCTACGACCCGAGCGGTCTGGCGACGTTCCTCCGGGAACTCGAGCATACCGAGCGCTTGAAACTCGGTGCGTCCCGTCTGCCAGGGTTTTGGGACACTCACCCGTCGACAGCCAGGCGGGTGGGAGAAGCGGGCGCGCGCGCCCGATTGGTGGCCGGCACGAGAAAGCCGCCGATTTCCGGGTCGCGCAAGGAATATCTGAGGCGATTCGACGGCCTGGCGATCGGTCCACGAGCGTCAGAAGGCGTGTTCGTCGATGATCGGTTCCTGCACGCCCAGCTCGATCTCTTCGTTCGTTTTCCCGCCGGATGGCTGACCCGCAATACCCATGTGGCGGTGGGCGCAATCTCACCGCGTCGCGATGCGCAGATTTTTCTCGAGCACCAGGGAGAGGGTGACGATGTCGAAGCTGCCGCGGCCGAGTATCTCGCCGAATTTTCGGAACTCGGATTTCGACTGACCGAGTCGCAGCGACTGACGATCGGGACTTTCCCCGCACTACGCGTGTCCGGCAATCTTCCCGGAGCCGGCGTGAACCTCCAGGTGACTCTGACGTTCATCAATCGGGGCGACGTGATCTACCGATTCACCGCTGTCGCGCCGCACGTTACATTCGCGAAGTACCGTGGTGCGATGCTGAACGTTCCCAGAAGCCTGCGCGCATTGAAGCCGGGCGAGCGCCACCAGATTCGCGAGACGCGGCTGAGGATTGCGGTTGCGCTGGCCGGCGAGCGCGTCGCCGACCTGAACGCGCGAACGGGCAACGCCTGGTCGATCCAAACCACCGCGGTGATGAACGATTTTTCGACCGATCGGATCCTCGAAGCCGGCGAACTCGTCAAGATCGCGTTGCTCGAAGGATATTAGATGCCTTCACGGCTTGGATGTTGCGCGGTCATCGGGCGCCATCCGAGTCCGATGACGACCGCGCTCAACGCGCCAGCGCGATCGTCCAGCACTCGACCAGCACAGCGATTGCGCCGACGCCGAACGCCCACTGTGCGATCGATGACAGCCCGCCGGAGCCATTGCGAGCGATCCAGGTTCCGACCGAAGCGCCGATCCCGCACCCCGCCAGCAACCCGAAAAAGTGTGCCCAGATATCGACGCGCACGCCGCTGGTGCCGAGCATGGCAAGCAGTCCGAGGCCGGCCGCGAAGGGTACCCAGCGGGGTCGCTGTCGTGTCGCGGTGCGCGGACGCGTGGCCGCGCAGCCGGCCAGTACGCCGATCGCACCGAAGACTGCCGTCGATGCGCCGACCGATAGGTGTCCCGATGTGTACGCGTACGCGTTGATCGCGTTTCCGAGCGCGCCGCTGGACAGGATCGCCGCGATTCCCAGGCCCGAGCCGAGTTGGCGACACACCGCATGCACCAGGTAGGAACCGACCAGGGCGTTGCCGAGCGCATGCGGGAGATCCGAGTGCAGGCACAACGCCGTCACGCAGCGCCACCACTGCCCCGCCAGGATTCGCGCGGCGTCGGCATTGGCACGATCGAAGAGCTCTGGGCTCAGCTCGCGTCCACCGGTCGCGGCGAAGGTTGCCAGGATCGCGATTCCGAACAGCGGACCCGCCCAGGCCACCGCATCGGTTTCGGGTTCGGGAGCCGGCTCGGCGTCGGGCACGACGGGGTTCTCGCGCAAGTAGCGTTCGATCGTGGTGCGTGCTGCGTCGATCTGTCCATGGCCCACCTCGAGCACCAGCCGGCCGTCGCGGAGCACAGAACGCGAGCTCATTCCCTGCGATGCGAGGACGAGTGACCAGTCCTTGGCGGTCTGGGGGTCCTGGTTCGGCACGAGGAGGCCTACCGGGGGCTCGCCTACGACTTCGGCGAGCGGTTCCCCATGATCCGGCATGGTGGGTCCTCCTCCCAACTCCCGATGGAGACTGGCGATCAGTCCGACAATGCCTGCAGGCAGGCATCGAGCTCGCTCAGCCGTTTGATCGATTCGAACAAAGGGCGCAAGCCGGGTTCGATCTTCGAGGCCAGGCACAACCATTGCTTGGTCCGCCGCACCGCAAGCGAACACGACGCATCGTTTGCGATCAACAGCTCGGCGTGTTGCACGAGAATTTCAGCCAGTGGTCGCTGGTGGTCGGCTGCGACCCAGCCACGGATCTCGCCGAAGATCTCCGGTCGGGCCATTGCGCCGCGACCCAACATGAAACTCTTGCAGCCCGATTCCTCGGCGCACCGCTCGAGTGCGCTCGCACTGTTCAAGTCGCCGTTCGCGACCACCGGGATTCCGATGGCATCGCGGGCCTCGCCCACGGCTTCCCAGTTGGCCGGGGGCCCATAGCCGTCGGCACGAGTGCGACCGTGCACAGTCAACCACGATGCGCCGCCCGCCTCGGCGGCGCGTGCCAGCGTCCGCACCATTCGGTGGTCGTCCCAACCGGTGCGAATCTTCGCGCTCACCGGGATCTCCGGGGAGACCGCAGCGCGCACCGTTCGGACAATGTCCTCGAGTCGATGGGGGTACTGCAGCAGGCTGGCGCCGCCGTCGTGGTTGTTCACTCGCTTCGCGGGGCAGCCGAAATTCAAGTCGATCCCCGAGGCGCCCAGATCGACTGCGAGTCGCGCAGTTTCGGCGATCGGATCGGGATCGCCGCCCAGTAGTTGCAAGTGGACAGGTACGCCAGCGCGGGTCCGGCCCCCGTTTTCGAGTTCGGGGCAGGCTTTTTTCAGAAGCTTCGCTGGCGCAGGTCGTTGCGTGATCCGGACGAATTCCGAAACGCACCAGTCGATGGCGTTTTCCGCCATCGATTTCGGGTCGCCGCGTACCGCCAGTCGCGTGAGCAGG
>JAJDAM010000045.1 GCA_029261905.1 Deltaproteobacteria bacterium | reverse complement strand
CGGTTGGCCGCTCTGGGTTGGTTGGCGAGCAGCGATCGAAAACGCGACACCGCCCCTTCGCCGTGGACAGCCTTGGGGGCGACGCGATTTACGCCACACGAAACGACACGGGACGTCTGCCTCGAGCATGGCGACCGTCGCCTGGAAATCGGCATCTCCGGTGCCGCCGGCCGATATCAGGTGGATGGCGAGAGCGGATGGTCGGTGGTTGCGACCGATGGCGCGTTGGAAGTTTCACATGCCGGCTCGTTGCGGCGAATTCCGATTCATATGCGTGACGACCGCATCGGACTGACGTTCGAGGGGGCCGGCTACGATTTCCGGGTGGTGCCCCGCGAAGAGCGTTGGCTGGCCGCATCGAATCACGACGCGTCGGCGGCTGGTGCGCTGCTGGCACCGTTCCCGGGCGTCGTCACCGCTGTCGATGTCGCTGTGGGCGATGAAGTGCACGAGGGCGACATCATTGTGGTGCTCGAAGCCATGAAGATGCTTCACTCTCTGGCGGCGTCGGGCCACGGTACCGTTTCGGGCATTCACGTCGAAGCCGGGATGGCCGTCGAGACGGGCGCCGCACTGGTGTCGTTCGAGATCGAAGCATCCGAAGCCTCGAGCGTGAACCCGAGAGATCAAGCCTGAGCATGAACCCGAGAGATGGAGTGACCGAATGAAATTGGCCGAAAACCCGCATCTCGATGACGACCTCCGGGCGCTCGTCGACCAGGTGATGACCTTCTGCGACAAAGAGGTGCGTCCGGTCGGCGACGAGTGGGAGCGCGATGGGCGCGTCCCGCGCGACGTGCTCCAGAAAATGGGCGGACTCGGGATGCTGAGCCTGCGGGTACCGAAAGAATACGGCGGGCTCGGGATGGGCCCGATCGCTTCGTGCGCGTTTGCAGAAGCACTCGGCCGATCGTCGACGTTCGCGGGTTTCGACATCACCGTGCTCGTGCATACCGACATGGCGGGGCCTCACCTGATTCACTCCGGCAACGACGAACAGCGCGGTCGTTTCCTGTCCGGGATGCTCAGTGGCGAGACCATCACGGCGATCGGCGTCACCGAGCCGGGCGCGGGCTCGGATGTGGCCGGCATGCGAACTCGCGCGACCCGCGATGGCGAGGGTTGGCGGATCAACGGCAACAAGATGTTCATCACGAATGCGGTGTACGGAGATCTCGTCGTGCTCGGCGCGCGAACGAAAGTCGAGGACAAGTACGGCATCTCGATGTTCCTGGTCGAGACCACGCGCGAGGGGTTTTCGGTCGAGCAGAAGCTCGACAAACACGGTTGGCGCTGTTCGGATACCGCCGAACTCGTGTTGAATGACGTCTACGTACCCGGCGAAAACCTGCTCGGTACCGAGCACCGCGGCTTCTACGAGATCATGCGGAACTTCCAGAACGAGCGGATGGTGATCGCCGCGCAGGCAGTCGGCTCGGCGCAGACCGGCATCGATCTCACGCTGAAGCACACCCAGTCTCGCGAGGCCTTCGGAGGCGTGTTGTACGACAAGCAGGCGATCCGCCATCGGCTGGCGATGGACCAGGCCAAACTCGACGCCTGTCGCGCCAGCGTCTACCAGGCCGCATGGCTGATGGAGCAGGGCGGCGACGCGACGAAGTACGTGTCCGGCGTCAAGGCGTACGTGTGCGAGACGGTGATGGACATCTTGTACGACTGCACGCAATTCCACGGCGGGATGGGATTCATCACCGAAACACCCGTGGTCCGGATGTATCGCGACGCGCGCGTCAACACGATCGGTGGCGGCGCCACCGAAGTGATGCTCGACGAGGTCGCCAAGCGAAGCTTGATGGAATAGCCGGCCATCGACCTACGCGTTGGGCCGTTCGCCTCGAAAAACGCGGCGAAGCTCCATCGCTCGGTTCAGAAGCCGACGCGGTTCGAAGCAGCTGAGCGTGGCCGCGAACAGCGTCGGCGGGACGAAAGGGTACACCCAGTAGGGTAGGCCGAGTCCTTGCACGTGTGGAAGGCCAAACTGGATCAACGCGGATGACACTGCGATCGCCGCGGCCGGCGCCGCGTAGAGTTCTCGTGTGGTGTCGCCCACCACCACGCGATTGATGTAGATCGCGACCCCCCAGCCGGCGATCGTGATGAACGTCAGGGCCCCGGCAACCGAGGCGACTTCGCCCTGGACCGCAGCAAGGACCGCACCGAACGAGAAGAGAGCCAGTTGCGCCACCCGGAGCATCACGATGGGACGGATCTCGGCGCGACCGTAGGCGAGGATCTTCAGGTTCTCGAACAGCGGCAACAGGCCCGCATAGATTGCGAGCCAACCCAGGATCGGAGCGGCGCCCATCCACTGTTCGCCGAGCAACAGCCGTACCGTCTCGTTGGGAAAGAGCAGCAGGGTCGCGGCTCCCGCGAAGCTCACCCGCACCAAAAAGAAACCGACGAGACGGACCGAATCGGTCAGCCGATCTTGCCGGTCGTGAAGACGGGAATAGAGGTTGAAGCTGAGGCGGTTGATGGGGCGCGTCGCCACCAAGCCGCTTTCCGCGAGTACTCTCGCCTGGTGGTAGAAGCCCAACTGCAGCTCGCCGAGCAGGGATCCGACGATGAGTCGGTCGACTCGCTCGAGGCCGACTTCGAGGCTGCGGGACAGGAACATCGGGCGCGCGAACGACATCAACGAAGCGGCCGTGGATCGATTCACGCTGTGCCGGAAGCGGTAGCGGGACATCGCTACCGAGAGGGCGCAGATGAGGATGGCCATGAAGACCTCTCTGACCAGAAGGCTCGATGCACCCGCTCCCGCTCGAGCAAGCGCGAGGGCCAGCAGTAGCGGGATGTTCGCGCCGATGATGTGGATCAGCGCGATGTCGCGAAAGCGAAGCTGTCTTTCGAGCCGCGCTACGAAGACCTGACTCGTGAGGGTGAAGAATTGGCTCGCTCCGAGCGCCACCAGAAACCAGGCGGCGGATGTCGATTGCACCGCGGCAAGGAGCGGGGCAAGCGCGAGTGCGACCGCGAACGCGATCCCTGCGAGGAGCAACGAGATCGCGAACGCGGTGTCGTAGAGCGAGTCGGACTCGTCGGGCGCTTGGATCACGGCCAGCGCGATCGAGAACGCGCCGATCATGCCGATCATCGAGTGGACCGAAAAAACGATGGCATAGAAGCCGAGGTTCTCGGGGCCGAGCATGCGCGCCATCGCGATGTTGGCCACCAGGCCGAATGCGCTGGTGATCCACGAGGTAGCGGCCAGGTACATCGAGCCCGTGAGCAGGCGTCGCGCCAGGCCTCCGCCTTCGCTGTCGTTCGGCATGACCTCAGGTTCCGCCCACGGGGTAGCCCCAGTGATTGATCATCCCTCGTGGGGATCACAAAGACAACGAAGCATCGTCTGGGCTGCCGGATCTCGCCTGGGTTGGGGTCGAATTCGTAGAAGTTGATTTCGCTTGCGTGTTGACGGACGATCCGGTGTACTTTGGCCTCCCCCCATGGGAATTCGTGGTGCCGTGAACAGCGAGCGCTGCGGCTTGGAGGTGGGCGTGGAGGTGTTTGTGCGACATCGACGACTCGGGTATTTCGCACGTTGCGCACCGGTGTTGGCGACGGTTCTGCTGGCTGCATTCGCGGTGGCCGGCACATCGAGCGCTCTTCCCCCGGAAACGACCGCGGGAAGCATCAACAGCATGGTGTGCAATCCGCAGTGCACATTCGGTTTCAACAGCGGTCCGGGAGTCCTCACGGAGACGATCTCAGCCGCCGGCCCCAATGTCGGAAACTTCGCGAGCACCGCAATCGAGATCATTCCCGCCGAGTTCTCCCAATCGGGCGACCCGGAGATCAATTTCCAGAGCTTCTCGCAAACGATCTCCAACACCGTTGACTTCATATCGACGACGTCCACCACCTTCTTCGATCAGACCCAACTCGTCGAGCGCGCGAACGCGATGATCACCGTGACCACCACGGCCGTGATCGATTATTCGCTGGACTACACGCTCGAGATATCGGGCGGCGCGACAGATGGCTCGTTCGTAACGCTTCAGACGCAATGGTTCTTCGCTCCGGAAGGGCAGGGTGGCACGCTCCTCGATAGCGGCGTATCGGACGTCGAGGTGGATCAAGGCGTTTTGATCCTCACTTCGACCGGGAATCACGCCAGCGACATCGAAATCGTCGACATGGGGGGTGGCCTGTTCCATGCCTCGGGAAGCGGTCTGATCACCACGACGGGAATTCCGGTCAATACGATGCCTCGGATTGGAGTGGGCGTCTTTCCGTCCGCGCACCTCGAGGCGGGAAGTGTGAATGCCTTCGCGAATACACAGGCGATGGGCACGGGGGTCCAGTTCCGGCTTCGGTCCCTCGACCCCTCGGTGACGATCACCGCGATTCCCGCTCCTGAGCCGACCTCGCCCGGCATGGCAGCACTCGTCATCCTCGCGGGGCTGGCTCGGCTTTGCCGCAGCAAGCAGGCCTAGTGGGGCGTTGTTCGGCAGCCGAGTTCGCTGACTGCGTCCCGCGTAGCGGGCGCCAATAACGATCGGAATCCCGCGTCAGCCCATGACCGTGCGCATTCGCGCTCTCGGATACGGGCTCATCGTCGCGTATCTGGTCGTCGCGCCACTCGTGTTTTCGGTCGCCACGGTTGAGAGCTTCGAGTTCCCGAAGGTGCTGCTGCTTCGAACCGTAGCCCTGGCGCTGCTCGCGCTGGGCGGCTTCGCACTGCTGGATTGGACGGTTCGCGGGCGACTCGGCGGACGCTTGCGCGCTGCAATTCGCGCGGCGCGACACGATCCCATTGTGCTCGCCGCCGGCGCATGGCTTGTTGCGGGTGCACTCTCCACGGCTGCGAGCCTGAGCCCGCGCGTATCGTTTTGGGGAGCCCACGAGAGTTTCGCCGGCTTTGCAACGCTGATGAGTTATGCGGTGCTGTTCGCGGCGTCGCGGATCCTCGTGCGTTCGGTCGCGGACCTGCGGCTCGCTCTCGGTGCTGCGCTCGCGGCGGGCGCTGGCGTTACGACGTACGGACTCTTCCAGCTGTGGGGTGTCGACCCGATTGCCTGGAACGCGATTCCGCAGTCGGGTGGCTTCGAGCGCATCGCCAGCACGATGGGAAATCCGAATTTCCTGGGCGGCTACCTCGCAATGGTGTTTCCGGTCGGGCTCTGTTTTGCCCTTCAAGGGGTTCGCCGAGGCGCTCGAATCGTACCGGCAATCCTCGGGCTGGGGCTGGTGGCGAGCCTGATCGTCAGTTTCTCGACGCTTTCGCGCGGTGTGGCCATCGCTCACTTCGCTGGATTCGGTGCACTGCTGTTCGGTTGGTGGCGCACGGGGGAGCGTGCCGCGTTGGCATGGATCGCCGGGTCGATGGTGGCACTCGTTTTGCTGGTCGGCATTGGGGTCGCAGGAACCGAGACAGGACGCGGCTACGCGGGGCGTGCGATGTTCCGCGTCGAGCGAACTCTGGATCTGCAGCGCGACTTGCGGATCGAATTCTGGACGGCGGCGCTTTCGATGTTTCGCGCAGAACCGGTTCTGGGCGTCGGCCTCGATGCGTACAAGCTGGCATTCCCGCGCCACGCGCGGCCGAGTTTTCGGCGCCGCGTACCCGAAGCGACACCAGCGCGGGCTCACAACGTGTTGCTGCATACGGCGGCGACCCAGGGAAGCGTCGGCGTCGTTGCGGGGCTGCTGCTGCTGCTGGCAATCGGGTTGGGTTGGCTGCGAGCGCTTCGGCTCGCGAGTACCGATGAAGAGCGGACGCTGCTCGTTGCGCTAGGAGCTGCGATCGCGGCGCTCCTTGCGAGAAATCTGGTGAGCTTTACGGTCGTTGGAATGGGCGGACTCGGCTGCGTGCTGGCCGGATCCCTCGCGCGTCATCGATACGCCCACACCGGTGAGGTGTACGCCTCCGCGCTGTCGAGACGAGGCGCACGACTGGCCCTCGCGGCGGGTTCCGCAGCCGTGGGGATCGTGTTTCTGGCCAATTCGCGACTCGCCGCGTCGGGCTCACTTGCCGTTGAGCTGGGGGTGACGGCTACGCTCACGGGCGTGGTCGCGTGCTTTGCCTTGGGCCTCGGGTTCTTGCCCGCTGTTCGGAACGGCGTGGCCACAGAACCCGCTCACTCGCCGAAAGTCCGGTCGGGGCTACTTCGCGCGGTGTCGGGTGCGCTCGTCATCGTGATGTTCGTCTCGGCGGTCAGCCAGATCGTGGTGCGTTCGGTGGCCGCTGACGTGCTCGCGCGTCACGGGCTGCTGCTGATGGAAGGCCATCAGCCCCGGCAGGCGGTGCCGCTATTCGAGCGGGCGGTGTGGTTGGATCCCAGGCGCGAGATGCTCTGGGTCGAACTCGGTCTCGCTCACCACGGTGTCGCATCCGGCGATGGCGTAGACCCAGACGTCCGTGGTGATCACCTGAAACGGGCCGTTGCCGCACATCTGCGCGCATTGGAATTGGTCCCGGTTCAAGTCGTCAATCAGGCGAATGTCGGGCGCGGATTTGCGGAACTCAGAGGCTGGACCCTCACTCACGCCGCCGACGAGCCGGATCGCGAGACCGCACGCACAGCCTTCGCCGCCCGGGCCTATGCGCACTTCGATGCGGCGCTCGAACTCGATCCGTTCAGTCGCGCGGTCTATTTCGATGCGACGAAGGCAGCTCGCGGCTTCCGTGATGAGTCACGTCTTGCTCACTACGCGACCGCCTGGTCTGCCCATCATCCGACCCACGCCCAGGCGCGAGCGCAGTTGGGCATCGCGGCGATGATGCGGAGCGACTGGCAGGCCGCGGAATTCGAACTCATGGCTGCAACCGAGGGGCGATGGGCAGGCGCGGTCTCGGATGAGGTCGGCAACTGGGTGAATCTCGCGACGACCCAGCTCGAACTCGGCAAGGGGAGGGAGGCACTCGAATCGAGCGAAGCCGCGCTCGCGATGGTCCCCCGCTATCTCCCTGCGCTGCGCACGCGCGCGCGCGCCTATGAATCACTCGCCAATTCCGCAGTATCGGAACACGCCGGGAACGTGGCATCGCTGGATCCGAGACGAGCGACTGGGTATCGGCGTCTCGCTGCGGCGGATTGGGCGGCGCGGCAATCCGCGATGCCCGATGATTCCGAAGCGCGCGACGCGCTGGCGCGATTGAAGTCCGAAGCGGACATCCGCGCTGCTGATGCGGTCACGGTGTCCGAGGAGGCTGAACGTTGAACGAGGTGGGGTTTGCGGCGCTGTGCGCGCTGGGTGTCGCATTGGTGGCAACGCCGCTGGCCGCCGCGTTGGCTCGGCGCACCGGCTGGCTCGACGCGCCGGGAGGGTACAAGGCACACGACCAGGCCACGCCACTGTTCGGTGGCCTCGCGGTTGCGGTCGCGACCGGTGCCGGGGCCTGGATCGCGCTGCCCGACGTGCCCGCGCCCGCAATCGCTGCACTCGGTGCGCTGGTCGGCGGATCTGCGGTGATCGTCGTCGCGGGTGTCATCGATGATCTCCTCGGTCTTTCGCCGGCACAAAAGGTGCTGTGGCAGGTGTCAGCGGCTGCAGGCGCCGGTGCGCTGCTGGTAGCGCTGGGTGTGCGTCTGGATCTGTTCTTGCGCTGGCCCGCGTTGCCGGTGCTCGCGCTGACGGTCGTGTGGGTGATTGCGATCACGAATGCCGTCAACCTGCTCGACAACATGAATGGG
>JAJDAM010000044.1 GCA_029261905.1 Deltaproteobacteria bacterium | reverse complement strand
GGTCCGGCGGCGCCCGGGTTGGGGGCCGGGCGCCGGATCGGATTAAGAGCGTGTAGTCGTCGGCGTTGGGCGGAGTTTGCGGGTGGTGTGTGTGGTGGTTGGGTCCGTTCCCAGCGCCTCGGCGGTGGTGGGGGCAGCTTTCGCCGTGCGGGCCTTCGTGGCCGGCGCATTTTTCCTTGTGCCTGGCGTGGCGTGCTTCGCGGGCTGCGGTTCGTTCGTCTCCGGTGAGTTCGCCGTCGCCGTTCGCATCGAACTGGTCGATGGCTTGCTGGCGGTACTCTTCGTGCCGGGCTTCTCGCGCTTCGTGGGCTGCGGTTCGCTCGTCTCCGGTGAGTTGGCCGTCGCCGTTTTCATCGAACTCATCGATGGCTTTCTGGCGCCACTTTTCGTGTCGTGATCCGCGAGCTTCACGCGCCTGTTCCGCTGCCGTTTGTTCGTCTCCGGTGAGTTGGCCGTCGCCGTTTTCATCGAACTTCTCAATGGCTCTCTGTTGCCGTTTTGCGTGACGTGCGTCGCGGGCTGCGGCTCGCTCGTCTTGCGAGAGCTGGCCATCGCCGTCTTCGTCGAAGCGCTCGAGCATCTCTTCTCGGCTCGGGCGTTCGTGCGAATCTTTGCCGTGCGCCAGTGCGGCGTGGGCTGTGAGCGTGGTAGCGGTGATCGCGAGAAACGTGCCGAGAATGGTTCGATAGATCTTCATGGTGGTTTCCTTTGTCAGGGTCGTGCTCTCAGGTATTGCTTCGGTCTTGCATTGAGGGTGCGGTGTGGCCTGTACTGATGTCGGACGGCGTGCTGCCGGTTCTATTCGAGTCAAACCCGCTGGGATCCAGAAAGTTTCGGAGCTTTCTGCCCCACACCACGACATTTTCGGCGCGCCGCTCAGCCGGAATGAGCGGCCTGCGGGCCGAGCGGGACTACACTGGTTGACGGTCAACCACCTCGGGGTACGCCCACGATGCGTTCCAGGTCGATTCAGCCCGATGACCACCCGCGGGTCGCGGAATGGAACCGCCAGCTCCAGATCGACGAAGGTGCGACTCCGATGGAGCGCGAGCCGATCGAGGCGCGACTGCGCCGCTGGCTGGGTGGTGTGTACGACGGCGTGATCTTCGAAGTCGACGGCGATCCGATCGGCTACGCGCTGTATCGACCGACCGATGACGACCAGAAAGAGCCGGGCGGGATCTATTTGCGCCAGTTCTTCATCGCGGCTGCGTATCGCAGGCGCGGCAACGGGACCCGGGCGATGCGCGCGTTTCTCGATGAGGTGGTCGCAGGCCGTCGGCTCGTGTTGGAGGCATTGAACTCGAACCCCGCTGGGCAAGAGTTCTGGCGGTCGCTCGGCATGAGCGTCTATGCAATCACGTTCGAACTGCGTGAGACGGCAGCGGACTAACGCCCGGGGCCGCTACTGTTCGCCCTCATGGCTACCGCGACCCACGACAAGAAAGTGCAGGGGATGATCGCGAACCTTCCGAGCAAGACCGGGAAGACGCTGGCGCAATGGATCCGCATTGCAGCGAAGTCCCCGGCTACCACCGACGCCGAACTCGCTGCCTGGCTCAAACAGGAGCATGGTCTCGGCCATTTCCAGGCGCGCCTCGTGGTGAGTGAGGCGAAGCGGAAGTAGGAAGTCGGAAGTCGGAAGTAGGAAGCAGCTCAGCTGTCGTAGAAGTACGGCGGATGCAAGCCGACGATGGTCTTCTCGCGCGGGGTCTGTGCGCGTTCGATGGCTTCGGGCGACAGTCCGTTGGTTTCACTCGTGGGTCGCAACCGCTGAGCGATGTCGCGCCGGCCGTAGTGGACCTGTAGAAAGAACCGTCCCCGGGTCGATGCGCTGGCCGGCATGCGTCGGTGCCAGACGTCCGACACGAACAGCGTCACGTCGCCGGCCCGGCCGAGCAGCGGGGTACAGCGCTCGCCTTCGTAGCGTAGATCGGCGTCCATCAGTTGTTCGAACGGCGGGAATTGGCCGGACCGATGCGAGCCCGGGATGGCGCCGGTGGGGCCGTCGTCGAGCGTCAGATCTCGCAGCAGGATGTGTGCTCCGATGGCGAAGACGGGGTAGGGGATGTCGTCGGGCCAATGCGTATCGGGCGGGCGCGGCACGTGGGGCCCGGCGTCGATGTGCCAGGCTTGCGCGGCCTTTGCGACCGGCTCGGCCGGGTTCCGCCAGGCGGTGTTGGCGATGACGTGGCAGTCGTTGCCGAGCAAGGGCTCGATGACAGAGAGGATGGCCGGTGAGGCGACGGCTTGCTGGCAGAGCGGGCTGCGGTTGAGCATCTCGTAGCGGAACGATTCGTATTGTTTGGGATCACGCTGCTCGGAGCGGATGTCCGGCGGGAGTGCGTCGAATACGGCGTCGATCTCGTCTGCGAGGGCCGCGACTGCCGCCGCGTCGAACGCGTTTTGCACGGTCGCAAAACCCTGGTCGTGCAATTGGCGGGTCGCATCGGGGACGGGTTGGTCGTTGTGCGCGAAGTATCCGAGGACGCGCTTGAGCATGGGGGCTCCGGAGCGAGAGTCGGGTGATGATAACAGGGTGCGAATTCGCCGCGCAGCCGCAGAGGCCGTGTGGGCGCCGCGTTCGGGGCGTGAAAAGGGGTCGTGTAGAGGGGTCGCTCGCTGTGCCCCGTAACCGGTGTCATACTCCGTCCGTAGACCCACGAGGCGTACCCGCGTGGCGGCCCGTCGCGAAGGCCAGCGAACTGCGAACCCGAAGGGAGTCCCCATGGCAGATTCTGTCGATTCCACGCGAACGGCCCCGACAAACCACTTCCTGTGGCTGGGGCCGGTAGTCGCGGTAGCGGGCCTTCTCTCCTATTTCCTGTTCTTCGTGCAGTGGCCGATGCTTCGCGACACGGCCTGGCTCAACTTGTTGATCGTGGTCGCTGGGCTCGCCGTCTCGGTCCTCGGATTGAGCCGCGCGATGCCGTCGGGCGGATGGCGGGTCATCGCCGGTATCGCGAGCACGCTCGTTGCGGGTGGGGCTGGCGCGCTTCTCGTCTTCTATGTCTTCTTTCTATCGTACCAACTGCCTTCGGATGAAGGCGTGACGGCCGAAGGCGAAGCGGTTCCTGCGGTGGCGCTCGTCTCGTACGATGGCCAGTCGGTCGACGTCGCGGTAGCGGGCGAAGATTCGACGATCCTGGTGTTCTACCGAGGCTTCTGGTGACCCTTCTGCATGTCGGCCCTGGATGGGCTGCAAGCAGAGATCGAATCGTTTCGCGCGGCGGGCACACAGATCATCGCGGTGAGCCCCGACTCGCAAGCCGAGAACCGACAGGTTGCGCAGAAGCTGGGATTGGAGTTTCCGATCTTGTCCGATCCGGACCTGGTGTTGACCCGGGCGATGGGGCTCGTCCACGAAAAGGGCGGCATGGAAGGCGAGGATATTCCCCGTCCCGCCATTTTCATCGTTCAGGACGGAACCGTTCGTTGGCGCTCGGTGACCGACAACTGGCGAGTGCGCATCCGACCCGAGCCGCTGCTCGCTGCCGTGAAACAGGTGTCGGGCGGCTGAGCGTACCCGTCGCCCCGAATCAAAGACCTCGATGATATTGACTGCATTGCGCCGGATTCCGGCGGCCGCTCCTTCGCTGCTCCTGTCCCAGTGCCGGTCGTTGGCGCTGTCGTTGGCGCTGACGTTGGCGCTGACGTTGGCGCTGTCATCGGCGTTGGTGACGGCCGCGGCCGCAGCGCCGACCGTACCCGAGGGCGCATTCGGTGCCGGCGCGCTGCAGGGCGACGATCCCAGCGTCGAGGCGCGGTTGCTCGTCGATTCTTCGGTGATCGAAGGTCGCGAGCGCGTACGGGTCGGCGTGTTGTTCGAGATGGATCGCGGTTGGCACATCTATTGGCGCAACTCCGGTGAGACCGGCTTTCCGACGAAGCTGACCTGGACGGCCGAAGGCGCCGAGGTTGGCGACACGCGCTGGCCGGCGCCCCACGTGTTTCGCGAATCCGGCGACACGCTGACGACCTTCGGTTACGCCGACTCGGTCTTGTTGCAGAGCGACCTCACAGTGCACGCGGGCATCGACGACACGCTCGAACTCTCGGTCGACATCCAGTTTCTGGCTTGCAAGGTCGAGTGTATTCCGGGGCAGATTTCGCTCTATCGATCGATGCCAACCGATGTCAGTACGCGATTGCTCGACAACGCCAGCCACGCGTTGTTCGAAAAGTGGTCGAGCCGGGTCCCGAAGCAGCCCGCCGAAGTCGGCATCGCCGTGGACGCCGTGTATTCGCAGAGCGCGATCCGGCCCGGCGACGGGTTTCGCGCGGCGATTTCGCTGGTGTGTGCCGGAGAAAAATCCAAAGCCTCGCCGTGTCGCGGGTTGCGGCCCGACACGAAACACATCGTAGAGAGTTTCGTTCCGGACGAGATGCCGGGCCTTCACGTCCGGACGACCGGAAGCCGCGAGCATCCCTTCGCGGACGGGTTGCTGATCACGCTGACCGGTCGCGCAGACGACGACCGAACGCAGGGGGCTCGATTGCGCGGCGTCGCGCGCGTGCGCAGTGGCGATGGCGACCTGTTGGCGGTCGACATTGATGCGCCCCTGCCGCGCGCCGAGGCGACTGCGGATGTGGTGCTCATCGCCAACCCGTGGCTCGATCCCGAAGTGCGAGTCGGTGAACAGGTCTCCTTTCCCATTGCGTTCTTGTTTGCGCTGCTGGGCGGCTTGATCCTCAATTTGATGCCGTGTGTGCTGCCCGTGCTGGCCATCAAGGTGTTCGGAATCGCCGAGCGCGCCCACGACGACCGCAAGGATGTGCTGATGCACGGCGTCGCGTACACGGCGGGCATTCTGGCGACGATGTTGAGTTTGGCCGCGGTTGTCATCGCGCTTCGCTCGGCCGGCACCGCCGTTGGCTGGGGCTTTCAGTTCCAGCAACCCCTGTTCGTCGCGGCCATCTCGGCGTTGGTCCTGGTGTTCGCCCTGAACCTGTTTGGCGTATTCGAAATCGCGCTTCCCAGATCGAGCCTGAACGAAGTCGGTGCCAGCTCGACGGGCTTGCGCAGGAGTTTTTTCGAAGGGTTGCTCGCGGTGCTGCTCGCGACGCCCTGTTCGGCGCCGTTCCTGGGTACCGCGGTCGGGTTCGCGTTTGCGAGTTCGGCGCCGGTGATCATCGGGATCTTCGTCGCCATCGGCCTGGGATTGGCCGCGCCCTTCGTCGCGATCACGCTGGTGCCCGCCTGGGCGAAATGGCTTCCGCGCGGCGGCCATTGGATGAACCACCTGCGCTCGCTACTCGGGTTTGCACTGCTCGCGACGCTGGTCTGGTTGTTGTGGATCATCGGGCGTTCGAACGGAACCGACGGCATCACGCTGGTGCTCGCGTTCCTGGTGACGCTGGCGGTGGCCGTTTGGGGCTACGGTGTGCGGCAACGCGCCGATGAGTCGGGGCGTGCGCCGGTGACTGGGTTTTCGATCCTGGCACTCACGATCGCCGCGCTGGTCTGGATGCCGCTGCAACCCGCGACGGAAGGCCAGGCGCTCGAGACTGCCGATGATGATTCCATCGCACCGTTCGACCCGGCCGCGATCGCTTCGGTGTTGGATGCAGGCCGTCCGGCGTTCGTCTACTTCACGGCCGATTGGTGTTTGACCTGCAAGGTGAACGAAAGCGTCGTGTTGACCGATGCCCGCGTCGTCGATGCGTTCGAGCGATTCGGGATCGCGAGTTTCGAAGCGGACTGGACGAATCCCAACGAGGCGATTCGGTTGGAGCTGGCCCGCTTCGGTCGAGCGGGTGTGCCGATGTACCTGCTGTACGACCCGCGCCGCCCGACCCAACCCGAACTGCTGCCGGATGTGCTGACCGTCGATCTCGTGATCGATGCGCTGCGAAAGACGAGCGTGTAGCCTCATTCGATCCCGCCCACAGGAACCCATCGCCATGACCGATACACACGACCGACACCTCGACGGGCCCATCCACGGCAATCCCTTTGCCATGCTCGGGGGACTCGACCTGGATGTCGCAGGCTACATCGGAGAGGAGTGGTTCCTGTCGGGCACGGCGACCGCATTCGCCGTCCACGGAGAGCGCGGCCAGGACGGAAAGTGGGACGCGCATCATGCCGACCAGGCGCGATTCAAGACGCGCATGGTCGTTCGCCGGCCTGCGGATCCCGCGCGCTTCAACGGTACCGTCGTGTTGGAGTGGAAAAACGTCAGCGGGGGTCTGGACGCCGCGCCCGATTGGCTGTTTCTGCACCGCCACCTGGTGCGTGAGGGAATTGCGTGGGTGGGGGTATCCGCGCAGAAGGCCGGCATCGATGGAGGCGGCCTCGTGCCCGGCATGCCACTGAAGCAGGCGGATGCCGATCGTTACGAATCGCTGCTGCATCCGAACGACGCTTTTTCGTTCGATATTTTCACGCAGGTCGGTCGCGCGCTTCGCGATCCCGGCCCGGGACCACTCGGGTCGCTGAAACCGCAGCGCATCATCGCAATCGGCGAGTCGCAATCGGCGGGTTTTCTGGTCAGCTACGTGAATGCGATCGATCCGCTGGAACGCTACTTCGATGCGTTCTTGATTCACGGCCGACCCGGGATGGCACCCGGGCTCGACGGCGAGTACATCCGAGCGCGGCCGGACGGCGACCTCTCGAACGTCGGCGCATTGATGAGCGAAGGCCACCGGATCCGAGAGGATGTTCGGGTCCCGGTCCTCACGTTCCAGAGCGAAACCGACGTCGTCACGCTCGGGGGAGGGCGCGCGCGTCAGCCCGACTCCGATCGCTTGCGGCTGTGGGAGCTGGCCGGTGCGGCGCACTTCGATACCTACGGCCTGGTGGCTTCGCAGACCGATCGGGAGGGGATTCCGGTCGAAGAGCTGGCCGAGAAGATGGCTCCCACCGATAAACCCATGGGGATGCCGGCAGATTCGCCGGTGAATTCGGGCCCACAGCAGCACTACGTGCTGGGCGCAGCGCTCAGTCACCTGGAGCGCTGGGTACGCGATGGCACGCCGCCGCCAACGGCTCCGCTGCTCGAGACCGTCGATCCCGAGGGCACC
>JAJDAM010000043.1 GCA_029261905.1 Deltaproteobacteria bacterium | reverse complement strand
AGTCCGCTCAGCTCGCCGATGGATCGGCAACCAGGAGTACGAGACCCACAGAGAGAGCGGGCATCAACCAACCAGGCAGTTCATCTGATTCGGCGCTCATCACTCTACTCTGCACCAGATCGGCGCTCGACGGGGCTTTGTGCCGATCGGCTTGTCACACCGTAGGCTTCTAGACTCGACTCGGGCCTGATTCTTCGAACCTGGCAGCAGCGCGAAGCGGCAATTGGTGCTGTGCCCTTCGGCAGCACGAGAGATTGCACGGCTGGTATGATCATGCCCGACGGTATGCAACCCGGATGTCGAGCCCAGATGAAAATACGAAGCATAGCGGCCGATGATCCTTCTGGGTCCGGTCGGACACGATGGCGCCTGTGGCTGGCTCGCGTCACGGTTTTCGCGTTGATATTCGTCCTTTTGATCACTGCACTCGTGGCGCTGGGCAGACTTCTGGAGCGGTTTTTCATCGTGCTCTACGTGAGCTGAGGCGAGCGTCACCTCGCAGTGTGTTCGATCGCGGCTGTGCCCCGGCGTTCTGGCGCGGGGCGCGGTAGGCTTTCCATCGCGACGTGGATCTGTGTCCCGGAATCGAGCAGCTGCGCCACGGTCCATCGGTCGAGATGCGCTAAACGACACACGCGATCGAGGAGGACTCGATGGGCCTGGTGAAAACTCTCGAGGAAATCGAGCAGATTCAAAAGGTACTTTCGCAGCCCCGCGCGCTGAGCGCGGAGATGGTCTCCATCGAGTTCCGAACGACGCGCGAAATCGTGGAGCGGTTGCTCCCTCCCGGCTTGGAGCCTGCAACCGAGCCGACGGGGATCGCCTACATGGGACGATTCGGGCGGAGCAATGCGCACGCGTTTTCGGGCGCTGCGCTCTACTTGACGGCCCGACACGGAGACCTGGAGGGGGCCTACGGTCTTACGATGCCGGTGGATACCGAGCGTGCGATGTTGTTCGGCCGCGAGATGATCGGCGAGCCGAAGCGTCTGTGTGCCATGGGCTTCAGGCGCGACGGCAACAAGGTTCGCAGCACGGCGGTCCGCTACGACACCACGGTGATGGAGATCGAGTTCCACAGCTCGCAGGTGCTCTCCGGCATGACTCTCCAGAGACGCTTCTTCCACTACAAGTTCAGCCACGATGTATCGGGCGTGGGCCTTCAGCACGATCCGATCCTGGTGGCGGTCGATGTCGAACTTCGACTGAGCCGTGTCGAGTTGGGGAGCGGCACGCTGGCGCTTGGCAACTCGGCACACGACCCGTTTGGTGAGATCGACATTGTCGAGGTCTCGAGCGCCACCTACACCGAAGGAGATCTCATCGGTTCCGTGCGGCAGTTGGCCACTGTTTCAGCGAAAGATTTCCTCCCCCATGCGTACACGAAGATCGACGACTTCACGGTGCTCGACAACAGCAATCACGAGCCGTGGGGCGAGGTGCCGCAGGGCTAGTCGGAAGGAGGGTCGCCGGATGACGGTTCGAAACGTCGGAATCGGACGCAGACCACGCGCCTCTCGGAGAGCAGCGCTGATCACCTTCGCGCTGTGCGTCGGTGTCAGTGGTTGCGAGATCTGCAACGACGACTCCTCTGATCCCGGGAGCACGCCGACGCAGAAGGCAGCCACCGACAGCTTTCTCGGCGCCGACGACTTCGCAGGCGACTACATCGCGAAGTCCGGCGAAACGACGATGGGCGGAAGCGCCATCTATGAGGGAAGGATCGTCGTTTCGAATCAGCTGCGGAGCCAGGTCGAGGCGGTGCTGCCCTCCGATCTTCAGCTGGCCGCCAATACTTCGACTACACCGGACGTGCATCCGGTGATGCTGATCTTCGGGCACCAAACCAAAACCGGTTGGGTGCTGCCCGGCGGGTTCGAGCCGCCAGTGGGGGATGACTACTCGGAACTCATCTTGATGATTCCATTCGTACAACGCTTGGGCAGGCAGAAGCTGCACAACTACATGGTGCGGATCTATCTCAACGACCATTGGGCGCTGGTCGTCGGCAACTGGTGGTACGGCCTTCAGAAGATCGACGCGGGTTTCGCCGAGACGCCCAACAGCTTCGAAGTATTCGACGGGCTCGGAGCCCAGCTGTTCGGGCTGACGATCACCTCGTCGGGCAACTGGATTGCCTCTGACGATGCACAGATGAATCTCGCCAACTACCAGGACCTGTTGACCATCATCGACATGCCCGTTCTAGGCACACTGTCCTGGACCCCAGCGGACCAGCACGTCTGTACCTACTTCGATTGGCAGGTCGCCGCGGCGGAAGTCCGGCCGATCGCCACGCGACACAAGTACGCAAAAGCGTTCGCTGCGGGATTGGACAACTGGGTCGGCACGGAGTTCTCGAGCGTTCTCGACGGCGCCTTCGAAGTTCGGGGTCTCAAGTGGATGCTCCGCATGCCGCCGGCGGGCTGCAGCTATTGACGGTCTGACGCTCGGTTCGCCTCGATTGCGGAACTTCCCTGAGAGATCATGCTCGCATCAGTTCAACGGCGATTTCATCCGACAGATCGTCCGAGTTGTCCTTCTTTATCTCGTTGAGCAGGATCGCGCGGATACTGCGGAGCGCCGCGAGACGGGTCTTCTTTTGGCCTTCATGGCTTCTTTCAGCTGCTGGCTGACTTCTTCCACAATCGACATCATGGTCTCCTTGGAAGCGGCGCTCCCGGTCGAGTGGGTTTTCCACAAGGGCTCGTTCAGTGCGATCGCCGAATTCACTATAGGTCGCTTTGGTTTCGATCCAGCGCGATTCGGCGCCAGCGGACGTTCGTCTTCTGGTAACTCGCGGCAGTTGCGGCCGACACGCTCAAAAAGGCGAAGAGAGCCCCGAGCAAAACGCCATCGAGCGCTCGCCAGCGAGCATCTCTGCGGTTCCGCTATTGGCACGACGGGATGAAGTCGACCCCGCAGCTGTCATCGCCGAACACCTTGCCGTGACCACATCCGCCCGAGTTGGGGTCCGGGAACGTACCGGTCTGACCGATGATCGAGATCTCGCGGTGCAGATGCAGTGCCGCGAGGCCCTGCTCCTGGCATTCCGTCCCCTTGAACGTGCAACCCATGAATCCCACGTCGCTGAGGCACAGCCGAGTGGCCATGGGAAGGGTTCCGGTTGCGTTGTCGAGGGCCACGGCGCGGCCACTGCTGCACGATCCCGAGGCGTTGCACAAGCTGACACCGTCACAATCGTCGTTGTTGGCGCAGAGCTCGCCGTTGTCCGGCGCCAACTCGCAGGTGTCATCGGTGCAGACGTAGTTTGGCGCTGCGCAGTCGTCGTCGTCGATGCAGGTGTCCGGGAATCTGCCCGAGGCGCAGATGCCGTTCGGCTGGCAATGCGAATAGAAGGGATTCTCGCAGTCGCCGTCATCGACGCAGGTAGATCCGATGGAACGACGGGTGAGCGTCGCGACCACGTGGGCAGTGGCTCCAAGAGCGCCCGTGGCCGCCATCGAGAGACCGTAGCTACAGCTGTCCCCCGGCCCCGTCAGCACGTCCACTTCTTCGCCCGCAACGAGCGGAAAGATGTCGGGGGCGCCGCCGCCGGAACGTTGGCAGACGATCGACCCCTGAACGACGCCGCCGTCGGGGAGGGTCGGGGACTGGCCGAGTTCCAGCCGGGTCGCGTCCAACGTGAAAACGTAGTCGCGCTGCTCGGTTTCCGGGAACGAGCACGCGTTTTGGACGGTGCAGCTTCCGCCGTTTTCCATCGAGCACGACGCCGACACGACCGAGTCGGTCACGCTCGTCTGCGCGCTGGTGGTGACGGTCATGCCGCCGACCTGGGTCGTGCAGCTGGCGTTTCCCTCGGCGGGTGGCGGCACATCCACCTGCTCGTCGACGTCGGAGCAAGCGGGCTGCTGCATCTCGTCTTCGACAGTGGCGGTTGCCGTCGGGTTGCAGTCGGTCTCGGGCGCACCTTCGTCCACGGCGACTTCGTCGGTCGGGCACCCGAAAATGCCCACACACAAACACAGAAGCAGCGCGAAGAACCTCCGGTCGACGACACCCGTATGTCGGCGGGGACCGGTCATGAACACACCCGTATGCGGCGAAGTCCTGCGAGCGCACCGAGCATCGCCAGCCCACACAGCGTTCCGGAGGGCTCGGGAACGGTCGCGACGATCTGGCCCGTGAGCGACGCGGTGAAGGTCGCGGTCAGCGCCTCTCGCCCGATCACCAGGTTCGTCGCCGCGATCGGAAGTGTCAGCCGCGGCGGCGTCGCGGGGAGTAGCTCGAGCGTACCGACCGGAGCGATGCTCGGGGCCAGTGGTGACGAGAGCGGCCGACGCGGCAGCGCCCCGATCAGGTTCGTCTCGAGATCCCGGTTGCCGCCCGTCAGCCTCAGGAAGACGCTCGAGTCGAACTCGAACACATTCGTTCCCGATCCGGTCTCGGTCAGCGGCAGCTCGAGCGACGCAATCGAGAAACTCAGGTCTCGCAGGGCCCCCGAACCATTGATATTGAAACCGGGCTCGTCGAAGGCCACTCCGGCATTGGCGGGAGCGGGCGTTGCGCTCGAGCCGGGCACGCCGGGCAGCCAGCTTCCGCTGTTTCCCACCTCGACGTCGCTGCCGGCCGCGCGAAATCGTATCGTCGTCGGTGTGTAGTCGACCTCGACGCTTCCTTGAAAGAAGGTGGTCAAACCATCGCTCTGCATACCGTTCGGCAGCGTCGCTCCGCCCGTCGCCTGCGGAACCGCCGGCAGCACCAACGCGCCGCTCGCGAGATCGAAAGTGATCGTCCCATTGACCACGGCTCCGCTCTGCGCAGGATCGATGGTCAGGATATCGGCGCCGCTGGGAAGCGGGAGCGCCGCCAAGGCAGCGAACCCGAAGGCGATCGTGGTCATCGCGACCGAGATGCGTTCGCAGCGCCCGCGCGCGCTATCGACGCTTCCTTCCGATCCCGATCCCGATCCCGATCCCGA
>JAJDAM010000042.1 GCA_029261905.1 Deltaproteobacteria bacterium | reverse complement strand
GCTCGACGCGGCCGGCAACAACGCGATTCCGGTGGTCGTCGCGCTGACCGTCGCGGACCGCACTGCACCGCAGCTGGTTTCGATCGATCCGCCCGACGGGGCGAACGACGCCGCACCCGATACGGTGATCCGCGTCGAGTTCGATGAGGCCATCGATCCCGCCAGCTTCGAGGCCGGCTTCAGTTTGACCGGCCTCGAAGGTGACGTGGCGGGAACCGTCGTCGCGAGCGCGAGCAATAGCGTGTTCAGTTTCACGCCGGCCGATCCGCTCACGACCTCGGAGAGCTACGACGCGAGCGTCGCTGCATCGGTTCGCGACCTCGCCGGCAATCCGCTGGCCGCAGCGGCCACGAGCCGCTTCACGGTGACCGCCGACCTCACGGCGCCGTGCATCGTCGAATTCGCACCGCCTGACGCAGCCGATGCGCTGGCACTGCGACCATTGATCGAGGTGCGCTTCGACGAGCCGATCGCGATCGAAAGCGTCACCGCCGGCTCTGCACGGATTCTCCGAGTGACGGATGCGGGCGAGCCCTTCCCATCGGTCGCAGCGCAGATCGTGTTCGCGGACGCCGATGCGACTGTGAGCCTCGAGCCAACCGCCGCACTCGAACTCGATGCCGAGTACCTCGTGCGCTGGTCTACCGAGATCACCGATCGGGTGGGTAACCCGCTGCGCACGCTGGGCGAGTGCGAAGGCGGAGCCGCTGAGCCGAGCGCGACGATCGCGCTCGAGCATGGCTTCCGCACCGGTTCGATCGCGCTGAGCAGTTCTTCGAACAGCGGTCGGGTGATCGAGGGACAGACGCTGGCCGTCGACGCGACTGCGAGCCCCGCGCTCGCGGTGACGTCCCTCGCGTACCTGGCGAACGACACACCGATCGGAAACGTCACAGCGCCGGATCTTTCATTCGACTTCGTCGTGCCGACGGTCGTCGCGCTGGGGACGAGCGAGCTGCGGATCGAAGCCCTGGCCGAACTGGCCGATGAACCCGCCGCTGTGCCGGTCCCGCAACTCGTGCTCGAGGTGCTTGCAGCAAGTGACGATGTGGACGCCGACGGCCTGCCGAACGGCGCGGAACTCGCGCTGGGCACCGACCCGTTCGACCCCGATAGCGACGACGATGGCCTGCTCGACGGCGTCGATCCGGCACCGCTCGACCCGACTCCGGTCGTGACATCGGTCGACCCCGCAGACGGCAGCCTCGATGTGAGCCTGCTGAAGGTTGTGCGCCTCGACTTCTCGACACCGCTGGATCCGGCAACAGTGAACACAGCTTCGGTTCAGCTCACACCGGAAGCGGGATCCGCGCTGGCCGTCGCGGTCACGCTGTCGAACGCGGGCCGACGCGTGATGTTGACGCCGCTGCAGCCGCTCGAGCCTGCGACCGTCTACGTGCTCACGCTGACCACCGGAATCGAGAGCGCTACGGGCATCGCGCTCCTCGAAGCTTTCAACAGCAGCTTCACGACAGGCGGCTTCGCACTGGTTTTCCCGCGAGACGGTGAAACGGTGGCCGAGGGGGCCGAGATCGTGATCGAAGCGCGCGCAGCGACGAATATCGGTATCGAAAGCGTGGTCTTCTCGGTCAACGGAGAAGACGTGTCGACGGACTCCTCGGCGCCGTACATAACGAGCTTCTCGACTCCGCTCGCCGCCGACACGCCGGAACTGGTCATCGTTGCGCGCGGCATCGGCGCATTCGCCAACGAACTCGTGCGCGACGAGGTGACGGTGAATGTCGCGGCCGCGTTCCGCTTCTCGACGCAGATCCAGGGCATACCGCTCGGCGCACAGGTCTCTGCGACGCTGATGCTGACGACTCCTTCGGCTGTGGACCAGCAGATCACACTGCAGGCCGTCGGCGCGGGAATCGTCGGTCTGCCCGTGGCCCCGGTGATCTTCCCGGCTGGCCAGACGCGACTCGAGATTCCGTTGGTAGGCGACGCGCTGGGCGCCACCACGGTGATCGCCAGCTCCGGCAGCAGCGAGGCCGGGTTGATCGCTTCGGTGCACGCACCGCAGCCCGGCCGCGTGGCGCGCGCACAGGCTGTGCCCGCCGGGCTCACATTGCGCCCGGTCCGGACGGTCGCAGTGCTGCTGGTCGGGCCCGGATTGTCCTTTGTGCCGTTGAGTATCGCGGTTCTCGATGCACCGGCGAGTCAGCAGTTGTCGCTCACCGTCGCGACCACTGACGCCAGCGTCGCAGACGCCCTCGGCGCCGTCGTCAACGACGGTGAGCGCTCCGTGCAGCTGCTCGGACTGACGAGCGGAGTGCGCGGAACCGCCATTCTCACATTCTCGAGCGAAGGAGTCGGATTCGGCATCGAGATTCGGGTAGACAGTGGGCTCCCGCAGACACTGGCGGTTCCCGCGAGCGTGACGGTCCGTCCGGTGACCCAGGTCGCGAGAGTCATCGCGCCGCCGGGAACGACGCAGAGCATCACAGTACCGATCCTGAACACACCGGCGAGCGGACCGACACCTATTGCGGTCGTCAGCGACAACCCGACTGTCGCAGACTTCGACGGAGCGGTGATCGTCGCGGACGGCGAGCGCAAGGCGACGTTCGACATCGTGACCAGCGCGGAGGGCACGGCATTGCTCACGCTTTCGGCCGGGGGCGCAGTCGTGACCGTCGAGATCCGGGTCGGGCCTCCGGGCGGGCGGATCGTTGCGGTACCGGCATCTGTGTCGGTCCGTCCTGTTACCCAGGTCGCGAGAGTCATCGCGCAACCGGGGACGACGCAGAGCATTTCGGTACCGATCCTGAACACGCCAGCCAGCGGCCCGACACCGGTTGCAGTCGTCAGCGACAACCCCACCGTCGCGGATTTCGATGGTGCGGTGATCGTCGCTGCCGGTGAGCGCAAAGCGACTTTCGACATCGTGACCGGTGCGGAGGGCACAGCCGTGCTCACGCTCTCGGCCGAGGGTGCGGTCGTGACCGTCGAGATCGTCGTCGGTCCCCCGCAAGCGCCGATACTCGCCGTGCCGGCGCGCGTGTTGGTCCGACCGGTGCCTCGAATCGCGAGGATCCTGATAGCCGGCGCGGGTACACAGAGCGTCACGCCCCAGCTGCTTTCCGGCGTCGCTGCCGAAGACGTGGTGTTCACACTCTCGAGCAGTGACCCGGCCGTCGCGGACGCGTCAGGCCCGGTGACCGTTTTCGCGGGGGAGCGTTCGGCCAGCTTCGATGTAGTCGGCGGTGTGGCAGGCTTCGCGACGCTGACGCTGATGAGCGACGGAATCGAGTTGGAAATCGAAGTCATCGTGGGCGCGCTCGCCGCGCCCGCCCTCGCCGTTCCGGCGCGGGTCGAAGTAGAGCAAGGCCCTTGATGAGGAGACCTTCATGAGGAGAAAACCATGAGCAACGCAATCACTCTCGCCTTCGGATTCGTGCTGGCGCTAACACTCGGGATCACTGCCCATGCGCAGGGTCTGGACATCTGTGGATGCAGCGGTCATCCCGACAGCCTGGGGGATTTCGTGAGTACCGATATCGCGACCTATCCACCTGGCTGGACCACAGCCAACAACATCATCACGGCAACTCTTCCCGAAGACGGCGTGTTGATCTTCGACAGCTTCACGCTCAGCAACACGCCCACTGGCTCCAATGCGTTCTTCAGCTTCGCGCCAAACTCGGCGAACACGGGGGTGACCCTGCTGGTGGCGGGCGACTTCACGCTTGGAAGCAGCGACCGGCTGGAACTGAACGGCGCAACTGGCGAGAGTGGCGGCACCGCGCAGAGTGAAGCGCGCATCGCGCGCGGTGGCCTGGGTGCACCCGGCGGCTTTCGGGGCGGCGACGGAGGCTACTTCTTCATTTCCGGCCATGGTGAAGGCGGAGCCGGTCTGGGTCCGCTCGGTGGCGCTCCCGGGGATGTAACCTCGGCGAGCACGGCTGGTGGCAACACCGGCGGCTGGCTGGGTGCAGCCGATCTGATTCCGGTATCGGGTGGCTCGGGCGGCGGAGGCGGTTCGACTACGAACCCGAGCTCGTCCTGTGCGAACGGTGGCGGCGGTGGCGGCGGCGGCGCGATTCTCGTTGCGGCAAACGGAATCGCCACGATCAACGGGACCTTCAACGCACGCGGTGGTAGTGGTGGAGGTGCCGGCAATGGGTCTTGCACGAGAAACGGAGGCGTCGGCGCAGGCGGCTCGATTCGGCTCGTCGCCGACACGATCCAAGGTTTCGGCAGCTTGAACGTTACTGATGGCGCATTCAGCGCAACCGGAGCTGGCCAAATCCGAATGGAAGCTTTCACGAACACGATCACCAGCAACCGCGCCAGCCCGGTCGCGTTTCGGCTGTCCGCACCCGGTCCGGTCGCGCTGTTTGGGACCCCGAGCGTCGCTATCACCGCCATCGCCGGTACACCTCTACCGCAACCGCCGCAGGGCTGGCGAGGCAACACCGATCTGCTGTTGCCGCTTCCGCAGACCGTGACGATCGAAGTGGAAACCGTCGGGGTCGCTGCAAACACGCTCGTCGATGTGACCGTCAAGCCGCAGAATGGAGGGAATGGATCGGTGCAGAGCGTGCCCCTCGATCCGGGAAACTGTGACCCGGCGGGCACCTGCGTCGCGTTCGCCGACTTCGACCTGGCCGCGGGATCCTATACCTTCGAAGCGGAGGCGACCTTCGTGACGCCGTAACGGGATACTCCAGAGCGAAACACGGCTCGGAGTCCGTCGGCGATCTACGCGCGCCAACCCCGAGCGAATTGAGGACCGGGTCGATCGTCTTGGGGTCGTACGGGTGCGCCTAACGCTCCCAGGATATCGGCAACTCCGGTTCATACGCACAATACGTTCCGGTGCGAATCGACGATTTGAGGTGGCGTCCCAGTCGCGGATGAATCTCCTCGATGCGCCGGATCGAATCACGGATGCGGTTGGTCACGGCTTTGCGCGCACGCTCTACGGCATCGCCCGATCGGCGCGCGCGTCCCGACAACCCGAACGCCGAAGTCAACTCGGCTTCGATCAGCGCGATTTCCTGCTGGGCTCGACCGCGGCGGCCGATGTCGTTTCGCGCCTCGGCGTCGGCGAGTTCGTCGCGCAGCTCATCCAGCCGATTGCCATACTGCGCACGGGCGGTGGCGTCGAGCGACTCGCTTCCGCGTTCGGCCCGGATCACCCGCAGTCCTGCGTCAGCGGGCGACCTCGAGAGCCCCGCCGAGCCTTGGATCGCTGCGACGAGATCACTCACATGAAGTTCGTGCTGGGGTGTTTCGATCAGCCGCGCGAGATATTGGAGTCCGCGGGCGTCGCGTGTCCGAACCGTGGTACCGGCGAATCCCAGGCTCCACTCACCGTCGACGAAAGCGAAGCGCCCACTGGTTTCGGTCGTTGTCGGAATCGGCGCT
>JAJDAM010000041.1 GCA_029261905.1 Deltaproteobacteria bacterium | reverse complement strand
AGTGCGGCGAAGCGCTTGCTCGGCTTCACTCGATCGATCCCTCGAAGGCGCGCGCTGAACTCGCACGACCGGGGCCGGGTTCACCCGCCGAACACGCGATCGCGATGACCGAAGTGCTGATGGACGCACTGCTGCAACCTTCTCCCGCCTACGCGCTCGGGCTTCGGTGGCTGATCCGCCATTTGCCCGACCCGCCCGAGAGGACGGCAATCGTCCACGGTGATTTTCGCAACGGCAACATCATCGTCGACGAAACCGGCTTGCGCGCCGCGCTCGATTGGGAGGTTGCGAAGATCGGCGATCCGATGGAAGACCTGGGATGGCTCTGCATGCGAATGTGGCGATTTCGAAACGACACACTCGAAGTCGGCGGCTTCGGCACAGCTTCCGACTTGCGCGCCGGCTATGAAGCGGCCGGCGGCGAGTGGCGCCAGGAGAGTTTTCATTGGTGGAAGGTTCTCTGCACGCTGCGCTGGGGGCTGGGCATGGCCGGCCAGGCCGCCGCTCACCTCAACGGTACAGTCCCATCGATCGTCATGGCCGCGAGCGGACGCAGAGTCGCCGAACTCGAGTACGACACGCTGATGCTGATTCGCGGTAGTTACGAAACGGGCTGAGTTCATTCGGATCAACCGAACCGGCGGGCGAGCCGCTACACCGAGTTCGCGGGTACGGGCGGGACGCCCCAGAAAGAGACGACCCCCAGCTGGCAGCAGCGTGGGGGTCGATCGGAACGTGAGGTGCTTGGTACGGATGGGGCTGCGTTCAGGCCACCCGTGCGTGACGGCGGCCGGCCCCTAGACCGGTAAGCCCGAATCCGACCAGCAGTGCGGTCGACGGCTCGGGAATGAACGTCGTCTCGATGAATCCGAACTGGAGATCGGACGCGGGCAGGTTCGCATCCACGAGCAGCGAGATCGACGTGATGTCCGTGAAGTCGACGCTTCCGGAGAATGACGAAAACAGCAGGATCAGCGACTCGGGCGCGAAGATGCCTCCCGAAGTCGTCGTGCTCGACTGACCGGAATTGGCGCTGCCGTCCGTGACCGAAACGGTGAGGTCGGCGGGCAGGTCGTCGAACACGATCTCGATCCCGATGGCGTTCAAGGTCGCACCCGCGGTGAGGTCGATTCCGGCGATGATGTCCCAGGTGACTTCGACAGAGCCCAGTGTGCCGGCGCCAAGACTGATGTTCAGCAGGCTGCTTCCGCCGGAGTCGATCTCACCGTCGACGGCATTGCTGCCGCTGGCCCAGTTGGCCTCCAGTACCCGGTTCGTTCCGAGGAACGAGCCGGCCGGGGTAGTCACCGAATCCGACGGAGTCCCCGAGTTGGCTGAAACGATCTCGGCGTCGTCGAAACTATCGATGATGGCCGCCGAAGACGGAGAAGCGACGAAGAGCAGAAGCGCGGCCGCCAAGTGCCGGCGCGATAGTGTTCGAGTCATGGGGTGCCCCCTAGTCATGCAATGCTCGCCGCGCCGCTACGATTCACGCGCAGACGCGCCGAGTGCTTCAGAAAGAACGAATTTCGAAACTGATCTGGATAATTCCGATGAATCTTGAATATTGGAGACACCGGTCCTTCGAGAACTGCGTCGAACTACCTAGGGATATCTTCGGCGAGCCCGCTGGCTTCTTGAGGGAGTAACGCTACTTCCTCGGTCGAGAAACATGATTACGGCAGTGCGCAACTTTCAACGGCAGATCGCCCGTTCGATGACTCCTCGAATTCCGCAGGCACATCGGAGTCGGCCACGTTCGACTTCAAAGAATTCTCGCTCGACCACAAGGCCGCCGTCCTGCTCGGGAAGGCCAGGTGATCACCCATCGCCTTCGAACCGCGTGGGCCGTTTCCACACGAAACGCTCTCGGTACGACGTCCGGTCAGCGTTCTCGATCGCGATTGATGTGTGCAGGCATGCCCGACGTGTCGTCGATCACGACATCTTCGCCCGCCGAACCGCTTCCGCGAGTCGCCCAGCCCAGACTCTGGCGTCTACTGGCTTTCCGATTCCGTCCTGTCGAATTTCGATCAGGGCACTCGGCAACCCACGAGCCTCGCCGTGTACGGGAATCGTGTAGTCGAGATCGTCATCGATCGCGTAGGGCTCGTTGTCCCCAACCGTCAACCCGTCGGGGTGGGCCTCCAACTCCTCAACGAGTTTCGAAGCGAGCCACCGTTCCCGCCGTGAGGAAACACCGATGTGCCACGGTCGCGCGTGTCCGGCCAGAACCGGTGCGAAGCTGTGAATACTGAGCAGCACGCTTGGTTGGCCGGAACGACGATCGAGCACCCGTGCGATCGCGTCGTGGTAGGGACGGAACAGGGCGCTCTCCCTGCTTCCCTTTTCACCCGCAGAGAGATCCACGTTCGCGGGGATGGACACACCATCGCTTTGTTCGGCGATCGATTGCGCGCTGCGGAGAGGACGGTTGCAGTCGATGACCAGACGGGAGTAGCCGCTCAATACGAGCGTTGCATCGAGCTCGGTCGAGAGGTGACGAGCAACGTCTGCGGCGCCGGGGTCCCAGCCTATGTGCTCCGTCAACAGGGAGCTTTCGAGGCCGAGCGTGCCGAGACGCTGGGGAACCCGATGTGACGCGTGATCGCAGACGAGCACAACGTTGCTTCCACCGTCGGCATTTACGACTTCGAACGACGGCGC
>JAJDAM010000040.1 GCA_029261905.1 Deltaproteobacteria bacterium | reverse complement strand
GCACGGGTGATTTCGGGGAGTTCACTGGCGACATCCGGTGTCAGATGTCGGCTCGATGTGCGCGGATAGCTGATGAGTTTCTTCTGTTCGTAGAGAGCTTGCGCGATCTCCAGCGTGCGCTTCGCGGGGTATCCGAAGAGTCGGTTTGCATGTCGCTGTAGTTCGGTCAGATCGTAGAGCAGCGGTGGGGCCAGCTTGCGCGTGCGGCCTTCGATCGAACGCACACGCGCCTCACCGCGGAGCGCACGGTCGACGATCTGTTGGGCGCGTTCGCCATCCGCTGGAAGCCGGAGCGCACGCGCCAACCGATCGGCGGTGTCGGCGGGATCCTCTTTTTTCGCGCTGGATCCAGATGTCGGGGCTTCGAGTGCGGGATCGAAGAAGCGTCCTTCATAGCTCGTACTGTCATAGCTCGTACTGTCATAGCCCGTACTGTCATAGCCCGTACTGTTCGAGTCGAGCGAACCCGTCACATCGGTCTTTTTCTCATCGGGCGCGGCTCTCTCGCTCGCGTCGGCGGCTTCGAAGCGCACGACGACTTCCTTGTAGTTTTCGGGAACGAAGTCACGAATCGAGAGCTCGCGATCGACGAGCATGGCGAGCGTCGGCGTCTGCACGCGACCGACCGAAAGGGTTTCGCTCTGCCCGCGAGATAGCGTGTAGGCCCGCGACAGGTTCATCCCGACCAACCAATCCGCGCGGCTTCTGGCCCGCGCCGCATCGGCGAGACCATCGAAATCGGTTCCGGGTCGCAGGTTCTCGAACCCGGTGCGGATGGCGGTTTCGGTCAGTGAGGAAATCCACAATCGCCGAACCGGCTTGCGACAGCCGCTGGCTTCGTAGAGCATCCGGAAGATCAGCTCCCCCTCGCGGCCCGCATCCGTTGCGCAGATGACTTCGTCGACCTCGCTGTTGCACAGAACCGAGCAGACGATGTCGAATTGGTCCCGTGTCCGATCGATCACCTCTAGAGGCCACTCGCTCGGGATCATCGGCAGCAGGTCCCGTCGCCAGCGTTTCCATTCGGCATGAATCTGGTGCGGTGCGGCGAGTGCGACCAGGTGCCCGATCGCCCAGCTGACCACATAGCCATTGCCCCGAAGCAGTCCCTGGCCTCGCTGTTTCGCGCCGATCACGCGCGCGATATCTCGCGCGACGCTCGGCTTTTCGGCCACTACCGCGATCGTCATTTGGGGTTCACCCGTTCCCCCTCCCATGTGACCCGGATGGGATTCGAAGACATACCGAGAAGCATCTTGCTGGTGGGGGAGGGGAATCAGTCGATGCGATGGTGCGGTCCCGCCGTGACGTATTCGGTCACACCTATTTCTTGGCTCGCTTCGGCACGTAGAGGTCGGTGATCGTTCCCTCGACCATTTCCGAGGCGAAATTCAACGTCTCCGAGAGAGTCGGGTGGGGGTGGATGGTCAGGCTGATGTCTTCGGCGTCGGCCCCCATCTCCAGAGCCAGCACCGCCTCGGCGATCAGCTCGCCGGCATTCCGACCCACGATCCCGGCACCGAGAATCCGTTTGGTCTTGGCATCGAAGATGAGCTTGGTGGCGCCTTCGGATCGGCCGATTCCCTGCGCGCGCCCGCTGGCCGCCCAGGGGAACGATGCCTTCTCGTACTCGATGCCCGCGGCCTTCGCTTCGGCCTCACTCATCCCCATCCACGCGACTTCGGGGTCCGTGTAGGCGACTGACGGGATCGTCTTCGGATCGAACGCGGCGGGAAGCCCCGCAATGACTTCGGCGGCGGTCTTGCCCTCGTGCGTGGCCTTGTGGGCCAGCATGGGCTGCCCGACGATGTCGCCGATCGCATAGATGTGTTCGACGTTGGTTCGCATCGTGTTGTCGACGGGGATGAACCCCCGCTCGTCCACCGTGACGCCGGCTTTTTCCGCATCGATCGTCTTGCCATTCGGGCGGCGCCCAACGGCGACCAGGACGCGATCGAAAATGTCGGTTTCGGGTGCCTCGCCGCCCTCGAAGAACGCGTGCAGGCCATCCGCCTGTGCATCGACTCGCGCAACCTTCGTGCCGAGCCAGATGTTCTCGTAGCGTTTGGCGATTCTCTTTTGGAGTGGCTTCACGAGATCGCGATCACAGCCGGGGATGAGTTCGTCCGTCAGTTCGACGACGGAAATCTTCGTGCCCAATGCGTCGTAGACCGTCGCCATCTCGAGCCCGATGATGCCGCCGCCAACGACGAGCATCCGCTTGGGGACATCTTCGAGCAGCAATGCCCCCGTGGAGTCGATCACGCGTGGGTCGTCATGCGGGATGCCGGGGAGTTCGACCGATTGTGAGCCGGCCGCAATGATGCAATCGCCGAACGACACGGTCTGGATGCCGTTCGGCGTGTCGAGTGTCAGCTGATCGGGCGCCGAGAAACGTGCCGTGCCTTGAAGCACGGTCACCTTGCGGCGTTTTGCGAGCCCGCTCAGCCCTTTGGTCAGCGAGTCGACCACGCCATCCTTGAATCCACGCAGCTTGTCGAGATCGAATACCGGTTCTCCGAACGAAACGCCGTGCGAGGCGATCTCGCGCGTCTCGTTGACGACCTCCGCTACGTGCAGCAGCGCTTTCGACGGGATGCAACCGACGTTCAGGCAGACTCCGCCGAGTTGCTCGTATCGTTCGATCAGTACCACCTGTTTGCCGAGGTCCGCAGCGCGAAACGCCGCGGTGTAACCCCCGGGGCCGCCGCCGAGTACCACGACCTCGCCATGTGAATCGGACGGCGTGAACGTTCTCGATGCGTCTCCACTGGCCGCAGGTGCTGCGGCAGCTGGGGTTGTAGACGGCGTAGACGGTGTAGCGGGCGCAGAGGGTGTAGACGCTGCCGGGGGTGCAGCGGCGGGCGCGTCCGACGCGGCTGCCTTCTCGGCCCCGGTCGCATCGGCGCCCGCCGAATCTACGAGCTCCAGTTTCAGAACCAGCGCGCCTTCGGAGACCCGGGCTCCCAGTTCGACAAAGAGCTCACGGACGACTCCCGCGCTCGGCGACGGGATCTCCATCGAGGCTTTGTCGCTCTCGATCGTAATCAGCGAGTCTTCGGCTGCCACGCGATCGCCCGGCGAAACGAGGACTTCGATGACCTCCACGTCTTCGAAGTCGCCAATGTCCGGGACCCGGATTTCGATCTGTTCGCTCATCAGAGCACCAGGTTCCGGATATCGGACAGGACGCCTTTGAGTTTGGTCGTGAAGCGTGCCGCGTCGGCGCCATCGATCACACGGTGATCGTACGAAAGCGATAGCGGCAGGATCAGCCGCGGTACCGGCAACTCGTCGTCTGCGTTCTGATAGACCGGCTTCCTCGCATGTCGTGAAACGCCGAGGATCGCGACCTCCGGGCCGTTGACGATCGGCGTGAACGCGGTGCCGCCGATTCCGCCGAGGCTGGAGATACTGAAACATCCGCCCGACATGTCGGCCGGTGTGAGTTTCCCGGTGCGGGCGCGCTCGCTGATCGAGCCGAGTTCCTCGGCGAGTTCGTACAGACCCTTTCGATCGACTTCGCGAATGACGGGCACGACGAGTCCGTTCGGTGTGTCGACGGCTACGCCGATGTGGTAGTAGTGCTTCAAAATGAGCTTCTCACCGGTTTCGTCGAGTGAGGAGCAGAAGTGGGGGAACTCCTTCAGCGCCACCACGACCGCCTTCATCAAGAACACGAGTGCGGTCAGCTTGACGCCCCGTCGCTCGCTCTCGAGTTTCTGCGACTTTCGGTACTCCTCGAGTTCGGTGATGTCGGCTTCGTCGAACTGCGTCACGTGCGGGATCGTGACCCACGACCGATGCAGTCCGCGCGCGGACACGCGCTGGATCTTGCTGAGTTCCTGGACTTCGATTTCGCCGAACTTCTCGAATTTGAATCGCCGGGGCGGTTCGACCTGCAGCACATTTTCCGCCGGTGCGGCCGGACCGCCGGCGAGTGCCTGCTTGACGAAATTCTGTACGTCGTCTTTCAGGACCCGGCCTTTCGGCCCGGTGCCGGAGACCTGTGCGAGATCGGCACCGAGCAATCGCGCGAACCGGCGGACCGCAGGCCCGGCGTGAGGGGCCCCCTTCGAATCGCCCGGTTTCGCGGCAGCCGCCGGAACGGGCGGTGCCGGGGTCGGAGAAGGAGTCGGCGCGGGAGCCGCAGCGATCGGTTGCTCGGCCGGTGCTGAAGGTTGTGGCGCGGTTTCGGGCGTGGATTCCGGCGCTGCGGACTCGCTCGCCGCGGCACCGTCCCCGGCTTCCAGCAATGCGATCAACATCCCTTCGCTGACGCGATCGCCGACGGCGACCTTGATCTGGCCAATCACACCCGCACGCGGGCTCGGGATCTCCATCGAGGCTTTGTCGCTCTCGATCGTGATCAACGAGTCTTCCGCCTCCACCCGATCTCCGGCGGAAACCAGAACCTCGATGACCTCGACATCTTCGAAGTCGCCGATATCCGGTACCAGGACTTCCGTCTCAACGCCCACTGCCACTCCTTCCGGGTCGATCTCCGATCACTCGTTCACCGGGTTCGGTTTTTCTGGATCGATCCCGTACTTCTCGATTGCGGTCTGGACCATCGCGGGCGGCACCTCTCCACAATCGGCCAGCGCTTTCAAGCTCGCCACCGCGACGAACCGGTCATTGACCTCGAAGAAGTGGCGCAGTTGCTGGCGCGAATCACTGCGACCGTAGCCATCGGTACCCAGCGTCGAATATTTGCTGTCATCGCCGGGTATGAACGGGCGGATCTGCTCGGCGTGCACCTTCATGTAGTCGCTGGTCGCGATCACGGGGCCGACACCGGCTTCGAGACAGGTCTCGACGAAGCTTTGCCGCCGCTCGGACTCGGGATGGAGCATGTTCCAACGCTCGGTGTCGATGCCATCGCGACGGAGTTCAGTGAAGCTCGTCACGCTCCAGACGTCAGCCGACACGCCGAAGTCATTCTTCAGCAGTTCGGCGGCCGATAGGACTTCGCGCAGGATCGCGCCGCTTCCGAGCAGCTGGACACGCAGCGCTGCACCGGGATCGGCCTCCGCGATGCGGTGCATTCCCCGAAGGATGCCGTTGTGCACCTCGCCGCCTTCGGGCATCGCGGGCTGTTGGTAGTTTTCGTTCATCACGGTCAGGTAGTAGAAGATCCGCTCCTGGTCGACGTGCATCCGACGCAGCCCGTCGTGGATGATCACCGCCAGTTCGTAGGCATACGCCGGGTCGTAGGCGACACAGTTGGGGATCGTCGACGCGGCGAGATGGCTGTGTCCGTCCTGGTGCTGGAGTCCTTCTCCCGCGAGCGTCGTGCGCCCGGCTGTACCGCCGAGCAGGAAGCCGCGCGCCTGCATGTCGCCAGCCGCCCAGGCGATGTCCCCGATGCGTTGGAAGCCGAACATCGAGTAGTAGATGTAGAACGGGATCATCTGGATGCCGTGGTTGCTGTACGACGTCGCCGCCGCCACCCACGACGCCATTCCTCCGGCTTCGCTGATGCCCTCCTGCAGAATCTGGCCCTTCTTGTCTTCGCGATAGAACATCACCTGGTCGGCATCGACGGGGTCGTAGAGTTGGCCGAGTGACGAATAGATCCCGATCGTGCGGAACAGACCCTCCATGCCGAAGGTGCGCGCCTCGTCCGGAACGATCGGCACGACGTGCTTGCCGATCTTCTTGTCTCGCAACAGCAGCGTGAGCATTCTCACGAAAGCCATCGTGGTCGAGATTTCCCGATCGCCGGATCCTTCGAGGAGTGGCTTGAAGAGCGCCAGTTCGGGAATCTCGAGGGACTCGCAGGTCACACGTCGAGCCGGGAGGTAGCCACCGAGTTTCGAGCGTCTTTCCCGCAAATACTGGAGTTCTGCACTGTTTTCGTCCGGGCGGTAGAACGGGGCGTCTTCCACCTGATCGTCGGGGATGGGGATCCGGTATCGATCGCGAAAGTTCCGGATGGCGTCACCTTGCATCTTCTTGGCCGAGTGTGACGTCATTGCACCTTCGCCGATCACACCGAGCCCGTAGCCCTTCACGGTCTTCGCCAGAATCACCGTCGGTTTGCCGGTCGTGTTGACCGCCTTGTGATAGGCGGCGTACACCTTCTGCGGGTCGTGGCCGCCGCGGTTCAGTGCCCAGATGTCGTCGTCGGTCATGTTCGCGACCATCTCGAGCAACTTCGGATCCGCTCCGAAGAAATTCTCTCGGGTGTAGGCACCCCCCTTGTTCTTGTAGTTCTGGTAATCGCCGTCGAGCGCATCTTCCATGCGCTTGAGCAGCACGCCGTCCTTGTCTTTGGCGAGAAGCGCATCCCAACGGTCGCCCCAGACAACTTTGATGACGTTCCAGCCGGCCCCGCGAAAATCGCCTTCGAGTTCCTGGATGATCTTTCCGTTGCCACGGACCGGACCGTCGAGTCGCTGCAGGTTGCAGTTGATGACGAATACGAGGTTGTCGAGTTGTTCGCGAGCAGCGAGTGAGATGGCGCCCCGCGACTCGGGCTCGTCCATTTCTCCGTCGCCCATGAAAGCCCAGACTTTGCGGCCCTTCGCCGGCGTGATCTCCCGATTCTCGAGGTACTTCAGGAAGCGCGCCTGGTAGATCGCGAGCAACGAGGTCAGACCCATCGAGACCGTTGGGAACTGCCAGAAATCCGGCATCAACCACGGATGGGGATACGACGACAGCCCGTCGTTTTCGACCTCTCGCCGGAAACCGCGCAGCTGCTCCTCGGTCAAGCGACCTTCGAGGTAGGCGCGAGCGTAGATACCCGGCGAAGAGTGCCCTTGGATGTAGACCAGGTCGCCGCCGCATTCGTGGTCGGCACCCCTCCAGAAATGGTTGAAGCCCACGTCGTAAAGCGTTGCTGCAGAAGCGAAACTGGCGATGTGTCCGCCGTACTCCGAGCTGACCTTGTTGGCCTGGACGACGATCGCCAGCGCGTTCCAGCGAATGATCGATCGGATTCGATGCTCGATGCCCGGTTCGCCGGGCATGGGCGCCTCATCGGTGGTCGCGATCGTGTTGACGTACGCGGTGGTCGCCTTGTAGGGGAGGTGGGCGCCGGAACGTCGCATCTGGTCGATGAGGCGCTCGATCAGGAAATGCGCGCGCTCGACGCCTTCGTTCTCGTGCACGCTGCGCAGTGAGTCGAGCCATTCTTGTGTTTCCTGGGGGTCGTCGTCCAGGACGTGAATGATCGATTTGTCTGTCGTCATGCGATGCCGTCTCCATTCCCGCAGCCAATCACGCAGCGAATGTTGTTCGAGGACGTCAAGCGTCGGTCGCTTTGCGTCGGGCCTGCGCGAGTTGCGCGAAATCTTCGTCCGCATGGTACGACGAACGCGTCAGAGGCGACGAGGAAACCATCGAGAAGCCTTTGTCACGGGCGATCTCGGCAAACTGCTCGAATTCATCGGGGGTGACATACCGGTCCATCGGGATGTGTTTCTGCGTGGGCCGCAGGTACTGGCCGATGGTGATGAAGTCGACGTCCGCCGCGCGCATGTCGTCCATCACCTCGATCACTTCCTCGCGTTGTTCCCCGAGGCCGACCATGATACCGGACTTGGTAAAGGTCGACGGGTGACGGCGCTTGACGCGCGCCAGCAGGTCGAGGGAGTGGCGATAGTCGGCACCGCGTCGCGCGAGCGTGTATAGCCTTGGGGCCGTCTCGAGGTTGTGGTTGAAGACATCGGGTCGCGCGTCGGCGACCTGTTCGATCGCGCCGGGTTTTCGCAGGAAATCCGGTGTCAATACTTCGATCGTGGTGTCGGGCGCTTCGCGACGAATCCTTTCGATGCACTGCACGAACTGGTCTGCACCGCCGTCGTCGAGGTCGTCTCGGTCGACCGATGTGATCACCACGTGCCGCAACCCCAGCGTAGAGATCGCACTGGCCAATCTCGCCGGTTCGTCTGGGTCGACCGGGTCAGGACGTCCGGTTTTGACGTTGCAAAAGCCGCACTTCCGGGTACAGACGCTCCCCAGGATCATCACGGTTGCGTGCTTGGCCGACCAGCACTCGCCGATGTTCGGGCAGGCCGCTTCTTCGCACACGGTGTTGAGCCGTAGCCGGCTCATCAATTCACGGGTTTCGAGATATCCGGGAGAACTGCCGGCGGCGCGCACGCGAATCCAGGGCGGGCGTCGTTGGGCCCCGCGGCTCGCGTTGGGTCCAACCTCGATTTGTACTAGGTCCCTGGCCACGCGACTGCCTTCCCCCCCCATTCATGAGTCGGACAGGATATTCCATAGCGGGAGGAAAAGCGGGAAAAATTCGAATCTAG
>JAJDAM010000039.1 GCA_029261905.1 Deltaproteobacteria bacterium | reverse complement strand
CGGGATCGCCGCCAATACCGGAACACCGATCGCACTCTGCAGCTGCAGCGCGGTATGAACCGAGCCGTCGACGCTCTCCGCGACGATCCCCAACCCGGCCCCGACTGCAATCGCGAACACGAAGCCGAGCGCGATGATCATCAGCCGATCGGGCGAAGTCGGGCGCGGCGCCACGAACGCGGCTTCGAGCACCTTGAACTGCTCGCCCAGCTGGCGACGCTCGAGTTGTGCCTGCACGGTCGCTTCGAGGCGTCGATTGCTGAAATCCTGGTAGCTGGAAAAGAGGTGTTTGTATTCCCGCTCGAGACCGCTGAGCAGTTCCGCCACGGCCGGGGTCTCCGACAACAGCAGTCGGACGTCTTCGATCGACGCCTGCAGCCGCCCGATCTCTTCCTGGGCGGCACTCTTTCGCAGCTCGGCGCGCCTTCGCTCCGCCTCGGCATTCTGTTGCGAAAACGACAGAGTGGGTTCGGAATCGTCGGTCTTGTCATCCGCCGACGCCTTCTGGCGCTCCATGAACGCCCGGATCTCCACGACTTCCTGTTGCGCCTTGACCACATCGGGGTGCTTGTCGGTGTACCCCCGTGCTTTATAGTCGGTCATCACGACTTCCAACGTAGTCAGTCGGCGTGCGGGGCTGACCTCTTCGTGTCGGGATACGGCCTCAGCGTTGTTGACCTGGCTTCGGAAGAACGCCTCGTCGCTGGTCGCTTCGGAATAGGTCCGCTGCGCGAATGCGATATCGGTCGTCAATCGCTCCAGTCGGTGCTGGCTGGCCGTCATGTCTTCGGGCAATCGGCCGGTGTTGTCGGCCTTCACCTCGGCGACACGCGCTTCGACATCGCGAATTCGCTTGGCCAGCCGTTCGAGTTCTTCTTCGATGAATTCGAGACTCTTCTGCGAGGTACTGATCCGATCCTCGATATGCTGTTCGATGAAGTCGTTCGACAGTGTCCGCGCGACTTCCATCGCCACCTTCGGATTGGCGTCGGTGAAAGAGATCTTGAATTGGTTGATCGTTTCGGCGGTACGAGACGCCCCGCCATCTGCGATCGCAGAAGCCACCGGCGTCACCGAGATCATGCCCAGCATCTTGTCGATGATTTCTTCACGCAACATGTATCCAGACTCTTCGGGATACAGGCCCAGATTGTCGATGATCCGAGACAAGCGCGGGCGGCTCAGAATCCGTGCAGCCATCAAGTTCAGGCGGCTGTTCAGGTCGCTAGCTGCAATCCCGGACGAAACCAGCTCTGGATCGACTGTCTGCGGCTGCACGAGTACGGTCGCAAAGCTCGTGTACTCGTTGGGTAGAGCCATCGCAACCCAATAGGCAGACAACATCAATAGGAGCGACGCTCCCGCAACGAGCTTGCCGCGCCGATGTACGATGCCCCAGAGGTCACCGATCTGTAGTCCGCCTTCTACATTCATTACGGAATTCTGCGTAGCTCCCTAGAAATGAAGTGGATCTAGATCGTAGCGAACACCCACGAAGCCAATGAAGTCGCCGAAGTTCGAGTTCGACGTCGTCGACGCGTTGTTGGTGTCCTGTTTCTGGTAGGTGAGCCTCGCCGACAGCGTCACTCGACGCGTGAGGCGGTATTGAGCTCTTGCGGACGCACTATAGTAGGTCGTATCGATGGCGTTATCGGTGGTCGTGTCGAACAGGCCCCCCGTGTAGGCCACTCCCCTCCCAGATTCGCTGGCCATCGCGGTCACATTCGTCATGGGATTGACGAGCCGGAAGGTGTTGCTGAGATCGTTTGCGCTCTTGCGCTGCAACCAGTCGGCTCGCAGGGCCAGGCTCAGCTTCCGGGACGCCTCCCACTTCGTCTCGAAGGTCACGCGGTCCGCAACGGTGCTCGAACCGAGGCTCGTCGCGGCGCTGTCGGAGCGGCTGTAGGCCAACGAGGACAGCAGCTTCGCCGACCAGTTGTGCGTCAGGCTGACCTCGCCGAAATAGGTGATCGACGAATCGTCGGTGGTCCCCGAATCGGCTCCAGGTGGAAACGTGAAGTTGACCAATCCCCCTGCCATCGTCGGGTCCGGCGCGATGATTTGCGATTGCACGGCCGCAATGAATGCGTCGTTGTTGGCATTCTGTCCGGGCCGCGCGATTCTGGAGTACGGACAACTGGCGGGCGTCAGTCCCGTCGCGCTCGAAACCGTTACGAACATGCACGTATCTTCATCGGGAACCAGAAGACTTCCCGCTGGGATGATCTGGCCGGGAGCGATCGGGTTGTTGGGGTTGCCCATCAGGCCCGTCACCACAGCCGGCGTTTCGAGACCCAGTTGGGCATACACCTGATTCACGGTGCCCGCCTGGGCAACGACCAGGTGCGGATACCGCGTTCCGATCCCTTCCGGATCCGGCGCATCCTGCTGGGTCGTGATCAGTGCGGGGCCGCCACGGATGCTGAACACCGTGTTCTCACCAAAATTGTGCAGCCAGCTCACGAACAGCCGGTACGTGTAGGTATCCGAAGCGGGTTGCCCCCGGGTCCCCTCGAACTGCTGCCAGGTCACTCCGCCCCCGAGACCCACCCGATCGCGGGCCCCGACCGCGTAGCTCAGGCTGGTCAAGCCAGCCAGGCTCGTGTTGCGGCTCGAGTTGGTGTTGTCCGAATCGAAGTACTCGTGGGTCAGCGAGAACTGCCCGGACGTGCGCGGCGTGAAGATGTGGCGCGCGACGAAATTTGCGTTGTTGATATATACGTCGCCGCGTTGCGTCTCGGGTTCCACCTCGACGTTGGTACTGTCGCCGTCGCTACCCAGTGATTGCTGATTGACCGACTGCGTCAGTTGAAAACGTTCGGTGAATGTGAAACTCGTCTTGTTTCCGAGTTGGTAGTCCAGGACTGCGCCCGCAAAGTGGCTGAGTTTGTCGAACTCGTCCTGCTGAACGAACTTCTGGTAGTTCGGTACGTAGTGAACGTTGTACTGAAACTTCCCGATCTGATCGCGCAGCGCGATTCTCGGCCCGATGCGAAAGGAGAAGTCGCCTTTCTCACCACTGTCGGTTCGTACGACGTTCGTGTCGTACTGACCCGACGCATTCACGGAGAGATCGACGTCTACCGCCAGGGCGGGATACGCCCAGGCTGTCGCCATCAAGATCCATAGTGCGCGCGCCAACATCAGATCTCCCCCAAGATCTCGCTACTCGGTAACGATGATCGTGTCGCCATTGCGAAGCACGATGTTGGTGCCGGGTGCTTTGCCCTTGGCATAGGCGTCGTAGTCGAACCGATAGGTTTCTTCGGTACCGTCTTCCATCTGCCTGACGATCTGCACATTGCTCTTGTCCGCGAACGGGGCGAAGCCGCCCATCGAAATGATCGCGTCCAGTACCCGAAGATCGCGCCCTAGGGGAAGACGCCCACTTCGGCTCACAGCGCCGATCAAGTTGACCGACTGGCTGCGCATTTCCTCGATGATCACGGTGACATCGGGTGCACTGATGAACTCGGAAAGCTCTCGCGTGATGACTTCCTTGAGTTCCATTGCCGTCAAACCCTCTGCCCGCACATCGTCGATGAGCGGGACAGAGATCTTTCCATCGTTGCGCACGGTCCCGCTGACACTCAGCTCCGGGTTCTTCCAAACAGAGACGCCCACGAGATCCTGAACCCCGATGACGTAGTTCTCGCGAGTCATCGGATCCGGGTCCGGGGGGGAAGGACTGATCACGCGTCCGCCGCAGGCCATCAGGCCCGCGAATGCCACCAACGCGAGCACGCAGCTCGCCGCAACCCCTCGACCGTGCATCCAAACTCCCGTCTTCCGAATTTGGCGTTCAGCGCCTGTCACTGAGACCGTTCTCCTTCATTTTGTAGAGCAGAGCCTTGTAGCTGATCTGCAGCCTCTCGGCAGCTTCCTTGCGATTCCAGCGTGTTTGTTCCAGAACACGCTCGATCACCCGCTTTTCGGCTAGCTGAGCGGCACGCCGGGAGATTCGCTTTAGGTCGATCCCTTGCTCACTCGAGAAATCGGCACCCAGCGCATCGAGGTCCAGGGAATCCTTGACTTCTTCGCTCGCACCACTCCTTTGGGACAGCTGCTCGATTTCGTCGATCACTGCCTGCTCGTTGCCTAATACCACCATTCGACGAATCATGTTTTCCAGCTCGCGAATGTTCCCCGGCCAGTCGTAGCGCTGAAGGGCCTCCATGGTTTCCGGGTTCAGGTGTGTGAGAGATTTGTTGTACTGCTCGTTGTTCTTCTGCAGGAATTGATCGATCAATAGCGGAATCGAATCCTTCCGTTCGCGGAGTGGAGGCAGGTGAACCGTGACCACGTTCAGCCGGTAGTAGAGGTCTTCGCGGAAACTGCCGTCCGCCACGGCCTCTTCGAGGTTGCGATTGGTCGCGGCGATGATTCGCGTGTCGACATGGACATCACTCTCGCTTCCGAGCCGGGAGAACTCGCCGTCTTGTAGGACCTGCAGCAACTTGGCCTGGAGGGACGGGTGCATCTCGCTGATCTCGTCGAGGAATATCGTCCCGTGGTTCGCGTACTCGAACTTCCCGAGCTTGCGTTTCTGAGCGCCTGTGAACGCGCCCTTCTCGAAGCCGAACAACTCACTTTCCAACAACTCCGACGGAAGCGCCGCACAGTTGACCTTGACGAACGGCTTGTCGCGACGTCCCGAGAGTTGATAGAGCTGTCGGGCAACGACCTCTTTGCCGGTGCCGCTGTCGCCCCGCACCAACACCGTGATGTCGGTGTCCGCGACCTGCTCGACGATGTCGCGGATCTCTCTCATCTTCTGGCTGTCCCCAGCCAACATCATGAACTCGGCTTCCGAGCGCGTCCGTCCGCGGAGCCGCTCGACCTCTTGCTTGAGCGCGCGCTTTTCCAACGCCTTGCCGAACGCGAGTTCGAGTTCCTCGACTTCGAACGGCTTGCGCAGGAAATCCGATGCGCCCCGTCGCATCGCCTCGACGATGTTTCGCGCCTGGCCGTGGCCCGACAGCATCACGACGGGGACCTCGGGAAGTTTTTGTTTGAGCTGGTGAAGTGTCTCCAGGCCGTCCATTCCCGGAAGCACCACATCGAGCGTGACCAGATCGGGCTTGGTGCGATCGAGTGTGCGAAGTGCCTCCTCGCCGTCTGCGACCGCAAATACGTTGTATCCCTGACGCGAAACGAGCGCCTCCATGTAATCCCGCACACCCGGATCGTCATCGATCACCAGGACTCGAAACCGCTCAGCCATCAGTCGTTCCTCATTCCGGCCAACTCGCCCCTAACCAGAGGGAGCCACAAGAGATTTTCCCGCGGGGACCCGCAATTCAGGTGTCGCGCCACTCGCTTCTGCCTCACCCCAGTCGCCTCGCCACACTCGGGTTCAAACCGAGCCATCGCTCAAACGTGCCTCGTCCGACATCGTCCGCTGGGGCCAACAGTGTGAAATAGATTTCCTTCTTTGGGAAGAAAAATTCTCCGATAGGAACGAAAGTTCCTCATTTGGCGACTAATCTTGCGTAGCATATTCGGTGAGCTACGGGATAATCGCCCCCTCCAAACCCATCGCTCGGAGCCGAAGGGCGCCAGTGGCATGTTTCTGGCATTGTGGCCGCCGAAAACCGGCCTCGTTTGGGCTTTACTGATGCACGCAGCGAACCGAGGAACACTGTGAAAAACATGGAGAGAACCGATGTCCGATGCTGAAGAATCGAGCCCGGGCCTGGGTCGACGTCTGCTCAACGGCTGGATGGCGATTGCGGGACGCTTCGGATACGTGCAGACGCTGATGCTGCTGGTCTTTACGTATGCGATTCTCATTGGTCCCGTCGCGATCGTATTGTTCATTGGTCGAGCCGACCTGCTCGGAAAGAGGGGCCTGAAGGCCGCTGGCTCGGCGTGGCGCGATGCGGACACAACAGAACCGGATCTCGAACGAGCCAAGCTTCTTTCGTAAACGACAACGCGTAAACAACAACGCGTAGACAACACGCTTGAACAACAACGCGTTCACAGCCAGATCATCCTTGGCGGCACCACCGGCGAACGATCAGAAATTGGAGAGCGAGTGAAAATCCTCGGACTATCGTGTTTCTATCACGACTCGGCGGCGGCGCTGTTAGTGGATGGCAAGCTCATCGCCGCGGCTCACGAGGAGCGGTTCACTCGCATCCGTCACGACCCCGCTCTGCCGGCGGAAGCCGTGAAGTACTGCCTCGAAGAGGCGGGCCTGACGATCGAAGACATCGACTACGTCGTGTTCTACGACAAGCCGTTCGTGAAATTCGAACGGATTCTGATGACCTACATCGCGACGTTTCCCAAGTCACTTCCGTCGTTCACCAAATCGATCCCGATCTGGCTCAAAGAAAAGCTCTGGGTTCCGAACATGATTCGGGAAAAGCTCGGGTTCGACGGCGAAGTATTGTTCGCGGAACACCACCAGTCTCACGCGGCGTCGGCCTTCTTGCCGTCACCGTTCGAAGAAGCGGCGATCCTGACCTGCGATGGTGTTGGCGAGTGGGCCACGACCACCCAGGGTGTCGGACGCGGCGACAGCATCGAATTGCTCAACGAGATCCGTTTTCCGCACTCCCTCGGG
>JAJDAM010000038.1 GCA_029261905.1 Deltaproteobacteria bacterium | reverse complement strand
GGTCTTCAATTGGAAAGGCAAGACTCGACAGGGAGCGGTCAAGAAGGGCGAGATGGAGGCCGCCAGCGAAGAGGCGGTCATGGCGCAGCTTCGCGCCCAGATGCTCGTTCCGGTGACCGTGAAGGCGAAGCCCAAGGACATCAGCGAATACTTCTCGTTCATGAAAAAGAAGATCACGACCAAGGACCTCGTGATCTTCACGCGCCAGTTCGCCACGATGATCGACGCCGGGCTTCCACTGGTGCAGTGCCTGCAGATCCTCGGTGATCAGCAGGAAAACCCGACTTTCAAGACGATCATTCGCGAGGTCAAGCAGGACGTCGAGCAGGGATCGACGTTCGCGGATGCGTTGACGAAGCACAATCCGCCGTTCGATTCGCTGTTCGTCAATCTCGTTGCGGCCGGCGAGATCGGCGGCATCCTCGACACGATCATGAATCGGTTGGCCGTCTACCTCGAAAAGGCAGATGCGCTCGCGCGCAAGGTCCGTGGCGCGATGGTCTATCCCACGACGGTGATGGTCGTAGCGATCGGCGTCGTGATCCTGCTGCTCGTCAAGGTGATCCCGACGTTTGAAAAGATGTTTGCAGACTTTGGTGGCGAGTTGCCGGGTCCGACACAAGTCGTCGTCAATATCAGCCATTTCATGCAGGAATGGATCGGTCCATTCATGGGCGGAATCTTCCTGGTGTTCTTCGCGTTCTCGCAGGCGCGCAGCCGAAGCCGGAAGTTCAGGCGCCAGACAGACGCACTGTTCCTGAAGGCGCCGCTATTTGGTCCGCTGCTGCGCAAAGTGGCCGTTGCACGGTTTACTCGGACGCTGGGCACGATGATCGCCAGTGGTGTGCCGATCCTCGATGGTCTGGACATCGTCTCGAAGACCGCCGGAAACATCGTCATCGAAGAGGCCCTGCACGACGTTCGAACAGCGATCTCCGAAGGAAAGACGATCGCCGAACCACTTGCCGAGTCCCAGGTGTTCCCGGGCATGGTGGTGCAGATGATCGCGGTCGGAGAGGAAACCGGAGCGATGGAAACCATGCTGTCGAAAATCGCGGATTTCTATGACGAAGAAGTCGACGCCGCGGTCGACGCAATGACTGCGATGCTCGAACCGATCATGATGGTAGGCTTGGGTGGAACGGTCGGTGCGTTGCTGATCGCGATGTATCTGCCGATCTTCAAGATCGCAGAGACGATCGGCTGATTCACTCCCGGTCTCGGTCCAGGTCGTTGTTCGAAATCTCGACGCGGGCAAACGCGGGCGGCACTCCGCCGGTACTCGAGAAGCGCCTGGTTCTGTTTATGGGCGCGCGGCTCGTCCTCTCGCTGGTGGCGCTCAGTTCCGCGCTCGCGGTCGAGGCGGCGGGTTGGGCGAGTTCGCCGACGGATTGGCGCGGGTTCTACGCGACCGTCGTGTTCGCATTCTTGGCGACGATCGCCTACGGGCTGATGCTGGGCCGTGTCCAGCGCGTGAAGCGCTTCGCGGCGCTCAACATCGCTACCGACATCGCGATCGTGAGCGCTCTGGTACATGTGTCCGGCGGTTCGGAATCGCCATTTGCGTTCCTGTACATCCTGGTCGCGGTCTACGGAGCCGTCCTGTTCGAGCGGGCCGGTGCGGTGATCGCTGCGGTAGGAAGTGCAACGATCTACGGCGTCGTGTTGCTGATCGATCACCGCGGGTCGGTGGGTGGATTCGCAGCAGCGGGCGATTCGGGGCCGGCGCTGGCGGGGATGTGGGTGCTTCATGCCGGCGCGGTGGTCCTGGTGGCGGGGTTGGCGAGCCTGCTGGCCGGCGAGTTGCACCGAACCGGTGAAGCTCTCGTTCAGCGAACTCGCGATTTCGCGCACTTGCAGACCTTGCATCAACGCACCGTCGAAAGCCTGATGAGCGGATTGCTCACGACGGACCTCGCCGGTCGCATCACGTCATTCAATCCGGAAGCCGAGCGAATCACCGGCCGCGCGGTCGACGATGTGTTGGGGCTGGACATCGACTCGGTACTGCCTTCCGTTCGCGGTCTGGTGATCCAGGTCGCTGAAGAATACGAAGCGAGCCGGTCGCGGGCGCGAACCGAGTTTCGAAATCTGGCGGGAGAGCTGCGGCATCTGGGCGTGGCGGCATATGTGCTCAGAGACGGGGAGGGCAGCCCCGGTGGTCATGTCGTGATTTTTCAGGATGTGAGCGACGTAGTGGAGATGGAAACGGAACTGCGACGTTCGGAGCGACTCGCCGCCATTGGCGAACTCTCCGCAAGCATCGCGCACGAGATCCGCAACCCACTGGCCGCGATCTCGGGTTCGATCGAGATGCTTCAGGTGCAGAATGCGCAGTCGGTCGCTGCGGGGGATCCGAAGCGGTTGATGAAGATCGTGATCCGCGAGATCGACCGCTTGAATCACCTCATTACCGATTTTCTCGACTACGCGCGTCCGCTCCCACGGTGTGTCGAGCCGGTCGTGGTCGTACACGTCATCGATGAAGTCCTCGAGATGTTCGAGCAGGCGCGGCCAGAGCACGTCGAAGTGGTCTCCTCCATCGACTCCGACCTCGTTGCCCTGGTCGATCCAACCCAACTACGTCAGGTGATCTGGAACCTGGTATTGAACTCATCTCAGGCAATGCCGGACGGCGGTCGGCTCGAGATCCGTGCGGACGGATGCCGGTCCGAGGTCGCTTCTCAAGAGGGATGGGCTGGAAACCGAAGAAGCTTGCAGACGGAGGGAAAAGTGGGTTGGATCGACGTCACCGTGTCCGATGACGGTGTGGGCATCCCCCACGACGAATTGGATCGCATATTCGATCCCTTCTTCACGACCAAACAGAATGGCTCCGGCCTCGGCCTCGCGATGGTGCATCGCATGGTCGGGGATCATGGCGGTGTGGTTCGCATCGAAAGCAGCGTTGGTGTGGGGACGCAGATTCATCTGCGGCTGCCCGCAGCGGAGGCATCGTCTTGAATACGAAAGCACGCATCCTCGTCGTCGATGACGAGCGAAGCATGCAGGAATTCCTGGAGATCTTCTTTCGGAGCGAAGGCTACGAAGTGGTGACTGCCGGGAGCGTGCAGGCAGCGCAGCTGCATCTCGAGAACGATGAGTTCGATGTCGTGATCACCGACATCCAGATGCCGGGCGGGTCCGGTCTCGACCTCCTTCATCTTTGTTACGACGTGGCTCCAGAGGCAGTCGTGATCATGATCACCGCGTTTGCCAGCACCGAAACCGCGATCAGTGCAATGAAAGAAGGCGCATACGACTACGTCACCAAGCCCTTCAAGGTCGATGAGCTTCGGATCGTCGTCGAAAAGGCGTTGGAGAAGAAGCTACTCGCATCCGAGAATCGGCGCCTTCGAACCGAACTTCGCAGCCATGCGCGTGATCGATCCATCGTAGGCAGCAGTGCCGAGATTCGCCGGGTCTTCGACCTGGCCGCACAGGTGGCAGATTCGAAGGCCAACGTTCTCATCACCGGTGAGAGTGGAACCGGCAAGGAAGTCGTCGCCCGGTCGATCCACCGGGGTGGCGCGCGAGCGGAACGGCCGTTTGTAGCAGTCAACTGCGCGGCGATCCCCGAGGCGCTGCTGGAATCTGAATTGTTTGGTCACGTGAAGGGCGCCTTTACCGGTGCGGTCCAGAACAAGGCCGGATTGTTCGAAACCGCGGACTCCGGAACGTTGTTTCTCGACGAGGTCGGGGAGCTCACGCTTCCGGTTCAGGTAAAGCTCTTGCGGGCCATTCAGGAGAAGACATTTCGTCGTGTGGGTGGAACGGCGGACATCCGCTCGGATGTCCGCATCGTCGCCGCGACGAACCGCAAGCTCGAGGCCGAAGTCACCGAGGGTCGCTTCCGCGACGATCTGTACTACCGGCTCAACGTGATCGAGATCGAGGTCCCGGCGCTTCGCGAGCGGCCGGACGATATCCCGCTGCTTGCCGCACACTTCGTCGAAAAGTACGCGGCAGAACTCGAGCGCGAGGTCGTTCCGCTGACTGATGCCGC
>JAJDAM010000037.1 GCA_029261905.1 Deltaproteobacteria bacterium | reverse complement strand
GAGGGGCATCGCGAAGGGAGCATCGCATGAGAATTCGCCAAGTGGCATTCGTCGCAGAAAAACTCGAGGCCGCGGCCGACGATCTGTGCAGTACGCTCGACGTCGAAGTCGGCTTCCGGGACCCGGGGGTCTCCGAGTTCGGGCTCGAAAACGTCGTGATCCCGGTCGGGAGCACGTTCCTCGAAGTCGTGTCTCCGACGAAAATGGGGACCAGCGCGGGCCGCTTGCTCGACAAGCGATCCGGTGACGGCGGGTACATGGTGATCCTGCAGTCCGACGACCTCGAGGCCGATCGCAAGAGACTGCTCGATCTGTCCGTGCGGATCGTATGGGAAATCGCGTTCGATGACATCGCGACCCTTCATCTGCACCCACGCGATGTCGGCGGCGCGATCCTTTCGCTCGATGTCGCCCATCCGCGCGATTCCTGGCGCTGGGCGGGGCCGGATTGGCAATCGCATGTCAGAACGGACACGACCGAGGCGATCACCGGTGTCGAGATCCAATCCGACGATCCGGCCGCACTCGCCAACCGCTGGGCGGACATCGTCGAACATCCTGTCGTCGACGCAGGCCATGGAGAGTGGGAGATCCCACTCGACGAGGGCACGTTGCGCTTCGTCCCCCCGCGAGATGAAAGAGGGGAGGGTGTCTGCGGCCTCGAACTGAGGGTGAGCGCCAAAGAGCGCATCCTGGCGTCTGCGAGAGAACGCGGGCTTCCCGTCGTCGACGGCTCATTCGTCGCGTGCGGTGTGCGAATCAAATTCTTCGACGGCTGATCCGCCGGGGGCGAGTACGAAGGGAGCGAGTATGAAGACTGGACTCATTGCAGTCGCGGTGGTGGTGGTGTGGATGTCGGGATGTGCGACCGACGCCGGGTCTCCCGGCGGCGATGCGGCGCCGGCATCGACGGCGGCCGAAGTCGATGGCCACGGGGACCACGATCACGCACACACCCAGGCGCCGCAGCGCTACGTGCCCGAGGGCGCCGGAGCGCCTCTGTTTGGCGACCTCGGAGACTACCGCCGGCCGGTTGGAAGCGACTCCGAACTCGCCGCGCGCTATTTCAATCAGGGCTTGTTGCTTGGGTACGGGTTCAACCACGCCGAGGCGCTTCGATCCTATCAAGAGGCATCCCGGCAAGACCCGAACTGTGCGATCTGTGCATGGGGGGAGGCGTACGTACTCGGGCCCAACATCAACAAGCCGATGGATGATGCCGACGTTCCCGCCGCTTTTGCCGCGGTCCAGCGAGCGATCGCCGCCAAGGCTTCGGCAAAACCGGTCGAGCGCGCGTTGATCGATGCACTGGCCACCCGTTACGTCGCCGAGCCGGTCGCGGATCGCTCGTCGCTGGATCTCGCGTACGCGGCGGCGATGCGAGACGTTGCCGCGGCGTATCCCGATGACCTCGAAGTGCAGACGCTGACGGCCGAGGCGCAGATGGACACGATGCCCTGGGACTACTACGTGGATCCCGATACGCCAAAGCCGTTGACGGTCGAGCTGCTGGCAACGCTCGAAGCAGTCATGGCGCGCAATCCGAAACACCCCGGCGCACTGCATCTGTACATCCACGCAGTCGAGCCGTCGAGCCATCCCGAGCGAGGAGAGAAGGCCGCCGATACGCTGGGACCGCTGGCGCCCGGTGCCGGGCATCTGGTCCACATGCCGTCGCACCTGTACTTGCGAGTGGGGCGCTACCACGACGCATCGACTGCGAATGAGAAAGCCGCCGCAGCCGACGAATCCTACATCACGCAATGTCGCGCCCAGGGCTTTTATCCCGCCGCCTACTACCCGCACAATGTGCACTTTCTGTACGCGTCGGCCGCGTTCGAGGGACGCAGCGAGGTGTCGATCGGTGCAGCCCGGAAACTGTCCGCGAACATGACTCCCGACGTCGTGGCAGCGGTTCCGATGGCAGAGGAGTTCGCACCGATGGAGTGGTACGCGCTGGTCCGATTCGGGCGCTGGGACGATTTGCTGGTCGCCGAAGCGCCAAGCGAGGATTGGCGTTATGCGTCCGGGGTATGGCACTTCGGTCGCGGAATGGCGCTGGCGGCGCGCGGGGATCGGAAAGCCTCCGGAGCGGAACTCGCAACACTGCGTGAAATCGCCGCTGAGCCCGCGCTGGCTGATCTCGTGTTCGCGTCCGGCTCGACACCGCAACAGTTGTTGACGATCGGGGCGCACGTGCTGGCCGCGCGTATCGATTCCGAATCCGGCCGTTGGGCCGATTCGGTCGGACAGCTTCGTGCGGCCGTCTCATTGCAGGATTCGCTGCCCTACACCGAGCCTCCGCCGTGGTACTCGCCGACCCGAGAGGCTCTGGGGAACGCGCTGATCCAGACGGGTGACCCGGCCGCAGCCGAAGCTGTCTTTCGAGCGCAACTGCACCACACGCCGAGAAACGGTTGGTCGCTGGTGGGGCTCGAGCAGAGCCTGCTTGCCCAGGGAAAAGAAGCAGAGGCCGCAGCGACCGCCGCCGAATTCGCCGAGGTCTGGACGCGGGCGGACATCGACCTGCCGACCGCCGTCTTCTGAGATGCGCGGTCGATGCTGAACGAACCACGACTTCGGGACGAGGTGAGACGATTGAGTTTCGACGGATTTTCGCGAGAGCTCCCCAAGTTCCTGGCAAAGCTCGCCAAGAACAATGATCGCGATTGGTTCGAAGCCAACCGCGACAGTTACGAAACCCACTATGTCGAGGCGGCAAAGCAATTCGTCTCCGCGCTCGGCCCCGAACTGCAGAAGCTCGCCCCGGTGCTGGCAGAGCCGCGCATCAACGGCGCGATCATGCGCATCAATCGCGACGTCCGGTTTTCGAAGGACAAGCGGCCGTACAAAGACGGCTTGCATTTGATGTTCACCGAGAAGAAGGGACGGGAGGGGGCCGGCTTCGGGCTTCGGATCGGCGCGCGCGACATCGATTTGATGGCCGGCTGTTTCGGGTTTTCGCCAGCGCAACTCGCGGCATATCGCGCGGCGGTGATCGATCCGAAGCGGGGAAAGGCGTTGCGCGCAGCGTTCGAAAAGGCCACCAAGGCCGGCGAAATCGAAATCGGTGGAGGGCACTACAAGCGCGTTCCGCGTGGCTTCGACGCCGATCACCCCAATGCGAATTGGCTGCTCCACAATGGGCTCTGGGCGGGGATCTCGGAGCCGCTGCCCGATTCGCTATTCGGTAGCGGGGCGGTGCGGTGCATTGCGCAGCGCTTCAAGTACCTCGCACCGGTTCAGCGCTGGGTGTCGGATGTCGTTTCCTGACGGTTGCGGAGTGCGGGCGTACCTCCGTGAACGCTGACGACTAAACGCTAACGACTAATAGACGATCTCGTCTTTCACGAGTGCATCGATTTCGCTTGCTTCGAGCCCGAGGATTTCCTTCAACACGTAGTCGTTGTGTTGACCGAGGAGTGGTGCTGGGCCTGGAACGTTCGCCCCCTCCAGCTTCCAAGGCGGCCCCACGACTTTCACCTCGCCGAGAAGTGGGTGCTCGACCGATTGGTAGATTCCGCGCTCGGCCAGGTGTGGGTCCGTGGCCAGGCTCTTGCCATTGTGGACGACCGCGGCGGCAATCCCGGCGGCTTGCAGCAATTGAACCGAGGCCTGGTTGCTGCGCTGCTCGGTCCAGCGCTCGATGATCGCGTCGAGTTCGTCGTGGTGGGTTCGACGGGCCGTCGAAGTCGCGAAAGACTCGCCGTCGAGCTGTGGATCCGCGATCACGGTCTTCAGTGCATCCCATTCGGAATCCGTCGTGATCGCAATGCTGGTCCATTGCGGATCGCCTGCGTCGTCGAGGTTCCGGTAGACCCCTTGGGGCGCGAGGGTCCGGTCGCGGTTGCCGACGCGTTCGGGAAGCCGCCCGTTGAGCGCATAACCGACGAACGCCTCTCCCATCATTGAACTCATCACCTCGGTCGACGAGAGGTCGATATCCTGGCCCTCGCCGGTACGTTTGCGGTGTATCAGCGCAGCGAGTACCGCGAACGCAGACGCGGTACCGACGCGCAAATCCACGGATCCACTGAGTGCAATGGGGGGTTCGTCGGGGTGGCCGGAGATGTCGACCATGCCCGAGAGGCATGCGAATGTCGGTGCGTAGCCGGTGTACGTTCGCTCGGGTCCGGTTGCACCGACTGCCGACGAGGACAGCATGATGAGATCGGGTTTGAGCTTGCTCAACTCCCGATAACCGAGGCCCATCTTGTCGAGGACGCCCGGTCGCATGTTCTGCAACACGATGTCGCAATGCGGGACCAGATCTTTGACGAGGTCACGTGCGCGTTGTTTCTTCAGATTGAGGGTCAGCGAGCGTTTGCCGAGGTTGAGATCGTTGAACACCGGGGACTCGTCGATCCCTCCGGTGAGGCTGCCGGCCGTGAGCGTGTGAACTCTCGCGTGATCGAGGCGGGCATTGCTTTCGATCTTGATCACTTCTGCGCCCAACATCGACAGCAGCAGCGAACCCTGTGGGCCAGCCCAGGCCCAGGTGAAATCGGCGACACGGATCCCGGTCAGAGGGCCGGGCTTTTCGGTTCCAGCGACCACTAGATGACTCCCTGTTCCGCGAGGCGCGCGAGTTCGTCGCGCGAGTATCCGAGCGCATCGCCGAAGACGGTCGCGTTGTGTTGTCCCAACAGTGGAGCAGCGCTGCCCACCCAGTCGAGCGACGAGAAACGACACGGGCCGGTCGGATATTCGACCGCGCCGACTTCCGGATGAATCAACTCCCGAAAGAACTCGCGCTCACGAGACTGGTTCCAGGCCATCACCTCTTCGACGTTGCGCACCGGGCCCGCTGGGGTTCCATGGCTCTGGGCGGCGTGGTAGATCTCGTCGCGCGTGCGTGTGCCGGCCCACTCTGCGATGTGTTGTTGGATCTCCGCCATCCGTTCCATCCGTTGCGCGGGTTCGCGGCACCAATCGGCCTTCCCCCATTCGGGTCGGCCCATCGTGTCGAGAAGGCCCTCCCACTGGCGCGGTTCGAGCGTGTTGACGATCAGGTAGCCGTCCTTGGCATTGATCAGCCCGCCGGGCCCACGGCCCGAGAAGGGATCCGGCTCGTTGGCGTAACGTCCGATCGTGACCCGCTCGAGGCTCATCATCGCCTCTTGTTTGGATACGTCGACGTGTTGTCCGGTACCGCTCCATTCGCGCCCGAGGACCGCTGCCAACGTACCGACCGCGGCGACGAGTCCGGCATCGTATTCACCGAGGTACCCACCGGCCTTCGACGCGGCGCGCGATTGCTGCTGAGACGGCGGAGTGAACGGCGAGGCGTGCCCGGCCGAGTGGTAGAGATTCACGTGCTCGCTCTTGTTTGCGCGATTCGGGCCGGTTTGCCCAAAGGGGGTGATCGACGTGACGATGAGGCCGGGGTTGTCCTTGGCCAGAGCGTCGTAGTCGAGCCCGAGTTCGGCGAACTCGCCCGGTGGTCGATCTTCGACCACGATGTCGACGTCGGCCGCCAATCTTCGGAAGATCGCCGGTCCCTGTTCGGACGCGAGGTCCAACGTCACTGAACGCTTGCTGGTATTCAAGTAGAGGAAGAGCGCACTCCGCTCGGCGTGCGGTGTGTCGTCGGGAAACGGTCCGCGCAGGCGCGATCGATCTCCTTCGACCGGTCGCTCCACCTTGATGACTTCGGCGCCCAGGTCGCCGAGCAACTTTGCGCAGTAGGGGGCCGCGACCATTTCACCGATTTCGAGCACGCGCAGGCCCTGCAGTGGCCCCGGGCGATTCGAGGTCGTTGGCGATGGATTCCTTGCCGGTTCGATTGCGGGTTTGGGCTGATCCGCGCGCGAATCGGCGGGTTGATCGTCGGAATTGGGCATCGGCGTACAATGGCGCAATTGCCCCAGTCGGTCGACGGGCGGCCGCGTGTGAGCGACATTCGCGTGGGAAATCGGGTTCGTTCGCGCCAGTGCGAGTCGACGGCGTGGCCGGTTCGCCGGGCAATCACATTGCAAATATCCAGATCATCGCGGAGACACTCCATGTCGGACTTCACACGAGAAGAAATCGTCGAGACCTACGATCGCTACGTCGAAACCCGACACCGCGTCGAAGCGGGTGAACTGGGTTGGGACGCGCTCGCGGCGTTCTTCACCGACGATGCGGTCTTCATCGATCCAGCCTGGGGACGCATCGTGGGGATCGATGAAATCCGAAAGTTCCTCGCCGAAAGCATGCAAGGGCTGGACGATTGGGATTTTCCGCACCACTGGACGATGGTCGACGGCGATCGCCTGCTGGCGCGCTGGACGAATCGGCTGCCCGGGAATCGTCCGGACGGAAGTCGCTTCGAAGCGCCGGGATACTCGTTGATGATCTATGCCGGCGATGGCAAGTTCTCGTACGAAGAAGACCTGCTGAACATGAAGCACATCGGCGAGTTGATGCGCGAAAGCGCCTGGAAGCCCAAGGGCGCGATGAATGTCCCGCCGAGTCAGCCCATCCGTCGCCCGTTCATCGGCGAGAGCTGATCGGCGAAAGCACGACACCCTGATCCTGAAACCGGAGGCTCGAATGAAATTTGGACTTGCATTTGCCAGCAGCGTCGGCACTGACAGCGAATCGTCGATCGAGTTGAGCAAGCGGGCAGAGGCGCTCGGGTTCGACTCTCTCTGGGGCGGAGAACATGTCATCGTGCCCGCGAAGATCGATTCTCCGTATCCGTACACACCGGACGGTGAAATGCCCGGCGAAGAAGACACGATGATTCCCGACCCGCTGATCTGGCTCGCGTACGTCGCGGCGGCGGCGCCGACCATGCGTTTGGGAACTTGTATCTTGATTCTTCCGCAGCGGAACCCGATCGTACTGGCCAAGGAACTCGCGACACTCGACCATCTCACGGGCGGGCGATTGGAACTCGGCATCGGTGTGGGCTGGATGCGTGAGGAGTTCAACGTGCTGGGTATTCCGTGGGAGCGGCGTGGAGCGCGCACCGACGAGTACGTGGCCGCATTGAAGGCTCTCTGGGCAGGACCCGCAGCCGAGTTCCACGGAGAGTTCGTCGATTTTCCGCCCGTGACGTGTAGTCCACGTCCGCTACAGGCGTCGATCCCGATCATGGTCGGCGGCGACACGCCGGCCGCGATCCGTCGCGCGGCTCGATATGGCGATAGCTATTTCCCCGGCACGACCGACCCGGAGCTGCTGCAGGCGCGCATCGCCGAAATGCGAACGGCAGCGGCCGACGCCAAGCGAGACCCCGATTCGATCGAGATCAGCGCGATTTTCGGGCAACAAATCGCAGACCCGGTCGCGGGCGTCGAGCAGTTCGAGAAGTTCGGTGTCGACCGGGCGATGATCCCGGCGTTCTTCTTTGCCGGCCCCGGAGGTTGGGAGCGGCTCGAGGAGTTCGCCGAGAAGGCGATCGCTGGCTAGGAGCCTGACCCAAGACTGTCGCGGGAAGGTCCGGGCGTCGATGCGCGCTGCTGGCAAGGCGCTCGATTGAGCCCTAGCAGCGCTAGGGCGATTGAGAGCAACGCAGGCAGCAGTGATGCAGCGGCGTTCGGCCGACGCGACAGTCTTTGGTCAGGCTCCTAACCGGTAGCGGACCGATCCGGGACGAAGCCTGGGGATTGGCGTTTGCTGCGAAGCCGCCAACGCATCAACCGGCGACGGGCGTTCCGCTGAGGTCGCTCGGCCCCATGTATTGGATTTGCATGCGGCGTTTGGCGAACAGCCATTGGCCGTCTTCGAGAATGTACTCGTCGTGATAGGTTCCGAGCAGCAGGTTGCCCGGTCCCTCGCCGAACTTCGCGAATTCGACCGTCGGGAACGATCCCGTGCCGCGCTCGCCAGACGCATCGATTTGAACCTTCCCCTCGCCGGCCAGCTGGTAGACGAATTGGATCCCGCCCATCAGTTTGTTCCAATGTTCGAGCAGCGCATCTCTGCCTCTTGGGGCCTGGCCCATCAACTCCCAGACGCCGTCTTTCGACCAGGTCGATTGCCAGGAGGCGCCATCGCGAGTGACGACAGCTTGTGCGTAGGTGGAAACGAGGCTTCGGATCTCGGATTCTGCGGGCGTCGTCACTTGGGCTCTCCTGGAATTGGCGCGCGGGAATGGCGGATTGTAGGGAGGCGGGAGCGTAGCTGCCGCAGTTTCCGATTTCAGCCGATGGACTCGCAGACAATGTGCGGTGCGCCCCCGCTCCACCCCCACCGAAAGGGCCGTCGCGAACCGCGCTACGCTGCGTGATTGCATCGGCAGCCAGGAGGCCAGTTTGGACGACGAGGACCAGACGAATTTCACCCAGATGAAGGACGGGACCCGCGAGGACTACGCGAAGGTCGGCCGTCACTCGGTACGGTTCTTTTCCGGTCTTCCCGATCGGATCCTGACGCATCTCGGGTTGCTGGCCGGAGACACCGGAGGCTACGCGGTCGATCGGCTGACGCACAGCCTGCAGTCTTCGACACGCGCGCTGCGCGACGGTCGCGACGAGCAGTACGTGGTTTGCGCGCTGATTCACGATATCGGCGACACGTTGGCGACGACCAATCACAGCGAGCTGGCAGCGGTCGTGCTCGAGCCGTTCGTTTCCGAGAAGAATCACTGGATCGTGAAGCACCACGGCATCTTCCAGGGCTACTACTTTTTTCATCACTTCGATCTCGATCGCAACATGCGGGATCGCTATCGAGAAAGCGAGTACTTCACCGACTGTGCGGAGTTTTGTGAACTCTATGACCAGAACTGCTTCGACCCCAAATACGACACGATGCCTCTGGTCGAGTTCGAGCCGATGTTGCGCCGCGTGTTCGCACAACCCCTTCGTACGATCTACGCACCCGAGAACTGATTCCTCGCCGACCCGCCGATGAAGTCGACGATGAAATGCCCATAGCGATGATGAAGTGCCCATGGCGATGACGGCGAGCCCACCGCGATCGAGTTGGATCTGGGTTGTGGCCATCCTCGTCGCTCTTGGCGTTGGCGACTGGCTGTTTCAATTGCGGCCGATCGCGCGCCACGGAGATCTCGAGCGGCAGCGTTACACCACGGCGGAATACAGGGTAGACCCATCGTTGGTTCCGGGCGCATCTGAACGAAGTCGGGTCGTGTTGACCGGGCAGGCGCTGCGCGGTGACTATTTCGCCCGCGACGCGTTCAATATCGTCGTACTCGGCGGCAGCACGGTGTTTTGCAAGCTTCTCGATGAAGAGGTCATGCTCAGCGCGCAGATCGCGAACGCGGTCCCCGCTCCGATTCGCAATGCGATCGATCTGCGGGTGGCGGTGGCCGCGCTACCGGGACAACGCATCGACAACAGCACGGAGAATTTTTCGGGGTTGCTCGACGATCCGGACACCCGGCCCGACATCGTGATCGGTCAGTTTGGCTCGAATGACATGGCACGCTTCCTTCGTTCGGCACCCTGGCCGCCGGGCGCCGGACCGGAGGGCGCGAACGTGTCGCCCGACAGCCCATTTCTCGAGCCGCAGCGTTCGCTGTTGCTTCGACACCGGGCAGACGCTTCGAAGCAGGGACACTTCATCGCGGATCTTCGACGCGCCTACAGCGAACACCCAAAGCTCGAGCAGTTGAAGCCGTTTCTGCTGCCGATCTACCGCCATCATCTCGATCAGTACGAACACGACCTCCAACATCTCGTCGACCTCACCCAACGGGAGAGCATCGGGCTGATGCTGTTGACCCAGGCGCTGAACTATGGTGGTGACGACCAGCCGGCGAGAAGTGCGAAGTACTGGATCACCTACCCCGAGAAGCGTGGTGGTTTCGTGCCGTCGCCGCGATTGATGTCGGCGCTTCTCGATGGCTTCAACGACCGGACCCGCAAGGTTGCTGCGGCGCGCGGTGTTCCGCTGGTCGATGTGGCTCGCGATCTGGGCAGCTGTGCGGATTGCTTCTACGATCAGTGGCACCTGACGGTGTCGGGTGCGCAACGCGAGGGAACCCAGGTCGCCGAGGCGCTACTCGAGGAAGGGTTGTTGGGCCGACGAACGACGATGCGAAACGAGAGAGGAGGGCTACGACCATGAGGAATCTGGCGTTCGGGTTCATCGCTGCGGTGTCGCTGGCTGGAATCCCCGCGGCTCACGCCGCCGATCCGGAATCCAAGGCCGCCGTCATCGCTGCGATCGAGGCATCCCACTCCACCTACGACGCGATCGCGCACGAAATCTGGGAGTGGGCCGAAGTCGGGTACCAGGAAAAGAAGAGCTCAGCCCGGCTGCAGGAGCCCCTTCGCAGCGCTGGTTTTGCGATCGAGACCGGACTGGTCGGGATGCCGACCGCGTTTGTTGCGAGCTACGGCAGCGGCTCGCCGACGATCGCACTGCTCGCCGAGTTCGACGCGCTGCCCGGTCTGTCGC
>JAJDAM010000036.1 GCA_029261905.1 Deltaproteobacteria bacterium | reverse complement strand
AACTGTTCGGACGCCGCGTGCTGGAGTGGCGGCAGTTGATCGGGCGTGACGAAGAGTCGAACCGACGCAAGATCGAGCAGGCGCCGACGCGATGCCATCTCTCGCATTTCGGCGAGAAGAAGCTCTTGGGAGATTCGGCGCTCCGGGATGACTGCGCCGGCGAAATAGCGCTTCGCTTCGGGATCGCTGCTTCTCCCGATATGAAAATACGTGAAGTACTGGGAGTGTCGCTTCAGATTCAACGGTTCGAAATCGTCGAGGCGACGCAAGCCGTAGGTACCCGCGAGTTTGAGGGTTCGCGAGCGGGTCAGCGGCAACCAGACGGCGCGATCGGGCCCGAGTTCTTTCGCGAGCCGACTCTCGAAATCAGCATCGGCGTGGTATACGGCTGCCGACCGTGCGTCATAGGGCAGTCTTCCCGAAATGGAACCGGAGAAGTAGAGGTCGACAACGCCCATCACCAGCAGCCCGATGCACGCCGCCTGGCCGACCCGCGTGGAACCGCGCCAGACACACGCCGCGAGCACCGCAACCAATACGCCCAGCGCCGCCGAGAGTACGGCGCCACCCCACCCCGCCGCAGCGCCCAATCCCAATCCCGCGATCACCACCACCGGCGCGGAGTTCCGATGAGCCGGTCGATTCGACAGCGCGTCCAGTCCGAATCCCGCCAACAGAGCGACACAGAAGTTCGCTAGAAACAGAATCCTCCGCGGGCTGCGAAACCAGCCGATACCGGGAATCGACCGGTACAACTCGACGCCGGCCTCGGTCGAAACGGACGCCAGTGCAAACGTCGCGATGCCGAGCGCCGCCGCCCACATCGCGAGCACCCGATTGCGACGGGTGAGCAGCGCCGCGGGAACCAGGGCGAGCGCGACGACTCCAGAGGAAAACTGGCTCGCCGAAATGGCGTCGACCACGGATCGAAACCGGCCGGTCCCCATCGTGAGAACCTGCGACACCGGGAGCGTCCCCATCTCACGGGTGCCATCGAGCGTCAATTCGAACGAAGGCAGCAACTGGATCGCTGCGAATCCGGCGCCCATCGACAGTGCGACTCCGAACTGCGTCAGAAGTGCGACCGGCGCCATTCGTTGACCGCGACCCCCGAGCCACACCGCACACAAAAGTGTCCCCCAGGCCCAGAGCAGATATCCCGCTACCTGCACGTGACCCGCGAGGAGCGTCATCGCGACCGCGAACCCCATCAGACACATGGCCCGAAGCCCGCCACCCGCGCACAGCGACAGCACTGCGATACACCCGAGCGGCAGCCACGAGCCAGCCTCCAACATCGCCGGCCACAGCAGCCACCACTGCACAGCACCCCGTAACGTGAACACCAACGCTCCGAGGGCCGCTGCGGCGGGTGCGACTCCGAGGCGTTTCAAAAGCAATGCGGTCGAAACCGCAATGAACACGAGATGCCCAGCCTGGGAAACCGCCAGAGCCAGCTGCGTCGGCAACACGATGTACAGCAGATGGGGCGGATAGAAGAGCCCGGCCTGCAGCGTCGCGATCTGCGGGTAGCCGGCCAGGTGGTAGGGATTCCAGGTCGGCAGTCGCCCGTTCGCAATCCAACCGTAGACGAGTTCGTACAGCGGGTAGAAGTAGTTGCGCAGGTCGCTGGTACCGCGCAGCAACTCGTCGGGGGCGAATACGAAACGTCCCAGCCAGAAGGCGGTCACGACCGCCGCCAATGCCCACGCGAGCGCTCGCGTTTCACGCATGGGCGTTTCTGATTGGCTCCTCAGAAGTGCCTCGGGTAGCGATTCCTACCCGACCGAGCTCGCGCTCGTGCCAGTACGATTCTCGATCGCCCGTCATCTTCATCAGTATATGGATGGGGCCGTCGGGGCGCCTGGAACCGGCTCGCGAGAATTCGACGAAAATGCGCAACTCGCCGCTCGACTTCACCAGGCAGAAGCCGATCCCATGCAAAGGATGGCCTTCTCGGTCTCGAACTCCTACCGTGTTTCGTCCACTCTTTCTGGGAGCCCCCGCGCATGTCTGATCGCGTTTCGATATCCATCGATGCCAACGGTGTCGCCGATGTCCGGCTGAATCGGCCGGAAAAGATGAATGCGTGTGATCCCGCGATGTTTGCCGCACTGGACGCGGCTGGCCAAGAGGTAGCGTCGAATCCGTCTGTGCGGGCGGTCGTCCTGTCCGGCGAAGGGCGCGCATTCTGCGCGGGACTCGACATGCAGAGCTTCAGCCGAATGGCCGAGCCGCGCGAATCCAAGGGCGAATCGAGCGCTTCCGGAAGCGACAGCGGACTGCTGGGATCGTCGGACTCGAGTGCAGCCAACTTCGCGCAACGCGCCGCATGGGTGTGGACCGAAGTTCCGGTGCCGGTCATCGCGGCCGTTCACGGCGTTGCATTCGGTGCGGGGATTCAGATCGCACTCGCCGCCGACATCCGCTTCATCGCCCCCGACGCCCGCATGAGCGTCATGGAGATCAAATGGGGGCTGATTCCCGATGTCACCGGGACCCAGACGCTGCGCCGGCTGGTTCGGCTCGATATCGCCAAAGAACTGACTTTCTCGGGGCGAATCGTCCCCGGCACGGAAGCGGTGGAGTTGGGTCTGGCAACGTACCTGAGCGATACGCCGCGCGAAGCGGCGCTGGAGCTGGCCCACGAAATCGCGGCTCGCTCTCCCGACGCGATCCGGGCTGGGAAACGGCTGCTCAACGAGTCGGTTCAGCTTTCGCAGGACGAGGGTCTGCGGCTGGAGGCAGCCATCCAGTCGACGTTGATCGGCGGAACGAATCAGATCGAAGCGGTGAAAGCAAACCTCGAGAAGCGCGCGCCGGCGTTTTCCGACCCGAAGGCCTGAGATCCCGACGATGACCGGACCCAACCCAGGTCGACGGA
>JAJDAM010000035.1 GCA_029261905.1 Deltaproteobacteria bacterium | reverse complement strand
TCGCCCGTCGCGCCCACCACGGCCTTCGCAGTAGGCGAGAAGACCGACGATCCGTTGGCCATGTACCTGGGCGACATCTACACGATCTCCGCGAATCTCGCAGGCATTTGTGCGGTAAGTCTGCCGTGCGGTTTTGATTCGAAAGGGTTGCCGATCGGACTGCAAGCGGTCGGAAGCGAATACAGTGATCTGACCACGATCGATTTCGCACGGCTGCTCGAACGAGAGATCGGCGGATTCCAACGACCAACGGGATTCGCATAACGGCACTCCATACGCGGTGCTCCATACAGGAAAGGGGAAGTCGTTCTGAGTTCCGAATACGTGTTGTACGGTGCGCCCATCAGTTTGTTTACGCGCAAACTCGAGGCGGCACTGCGGTTCTACGCAGCACCGTTTCGATTCGAAGTCAAAGGGCCGGACAACTCGGCTGAAATCGAGACGCGATCAGGAACTCACCAGGTTCCCGCTCTGCGGACACCCGAGAACTGGTGGGTCGCAGATACGACGCCGATCCTCACGCTGCTCGATGCACGCTTCCCAGCACGCCGGTTGATTCCGAGTGGCGCACTCGGCGTCCTCGTGCACATCGTCGAAGAAGTGCTCGACGAATGGGTCGCCCGCGTGATGGTCCACTACCGATGGCACTACGACGTGAATACACAAGCCGTGGTCAGCCAGATTCTGGGCCGACAGCTCACGCTCGACGAAGCGCGCGAATCGCCGATCGCCAAGTGGGGGCCGATAGCCTTTCGCGCAACCGGTACCGAGAGCATCCACCAACGCGATGCCGCGGAGCGCGAGTACTTCGGAATATTGGACGCTCTCGAGGCACAGCTCGGTTCGACCCGCTATGCACTTGGCGATCGGCCCACTTCGGTCGATACGATCCTGTTGGGTGGGTTGCGCGCGCACACCAACGCCGACCCGATTCCGGATCTCGGTCGCTACGAGAGAATCCTTCATTGGGATGCGAGCGTGGCCGACGTTTGGAACGGAGATGGCGAACTCGTGGCGTTTCCCGAGAGCACGCCGTTCGCTCAGCACATTCTCCAGCTGGGCCGTGATCGGTACGCGCCGGTCCTACTCGCGAACGCGCATGCGCTCGCCGCAGGAGAGAAGGCTTTCGAGGTCGAAGTCTACGGGGAGAGGGTCAGCTTCCTCGCACGCCCCTACCCCGAGCAATCCCGACAGATGATCCAACGGCGAATTCGCGATCAACTCGACGACGACGAACGAATCGCGGTGCGCGATTGGCTCGATGGATCGGGGCTGGCGGAGTGCTTCCTCGACTAGCGTCGTGACTCGGGACGGGTACGCGCCTCAGGGCCGCGGCCTCCCGCGATCTTGCTCATTCCGAGGTTTGCCGCGCTGCGACCGAAAGGGTCCGCGGACTTCATAGGTAATCCCTCGGCCGTCGATACCGCGCTGCGAGCTGAAGTAGAGCCGCTTCCCAGACAGATCGAATGCAGGCCCCGTCAGTTCCGACGTGGGTTGGTTCTCGACCCGGAGCAACGCCAATGCAATCCGGTCGGGCCCCAACAACACGAGTTCCATGTTGCCCTGGTCTTCGGCAACGAGGATGTCGCCTCCCGGCGTGGTCAGCAGGTTGTCGACACCTGCGAGCTGTTTCAGCGGGTCGGTCTCACGATCGTACAGGATGCTCAGCGTCTCGGAGCCGAGATCGAGATCCCACACGCGGTCATCGCGCTTGGTGGTGAAATAGATGTGGCCGTCGGCGTAGTCGATCCCCTCGCCACCCTTGAACGGCGTGCTGATCGGTACCTGCTTGCGGGTCGAAACTCCGAATCGAGGCGGGTTGGGATTGGGTACACGGTGCCACCGAACGCGCCCTTCCGGGTCGACTTCGGCAACCTCGAGCAGGCCTGTTTCGAGGTGGCCCCAGCGGTTCGGGGTGAAGCGATACAGACGCCCATCGCTGCGGTCCTCGGTCAGATAGAGATGCCGGCCGACCGGATCGACTGCGACGGCTTCGTGGGTGAAGCTGCCAAGCGCGGGCAACGGCACCTGGCTGCGAACCCCATGCGGATCACATTCGTAGACGATTCCGCGCGACACCTCCTCGCACGAGAGCCAGGTTCCCCACGGTGTTGCCCCACCGGCGCAGTTTCGACTCGTACCTTCGCAGATGGGGTACGCGTCGATCACTTCACCGCCGCGGTCGAAACGCAGTGCCCCCACTCCCCCGACCGCTGGGAGCTCCGCATTCGACGTATAGATCCAGCCGTCCCTCGTCTCGAAGACCGCGCCGCCATCGGGCGCAGCGTGCCAGACGAAATCGGTTCCCGGAACGGGTTCCCCGCTGATTGCGAGGATCCTGGAGCGGAAGCCAGCCGGCAAGCGAATCCCGTTTTCGTCCGGTTCCCGAAGGGCCCCGAAGTAGGTGAGATCACAACCGAGCGCGAACAGCGACGAACCCACGACGGCCTGTCCGGCGAGCCCACCGGTCAATCGCATGAATTCGCGCCGATTCAACTCGAGACCTCCACGGAGAGCCTGCTCATCGCTCCCCATCCTACTCGAATCGGTGCACTCGGAGCCAGCGAGCGTTCATTTGAGCGAGTGCACCAGGCATTCGAATCGAGCAGCGCCTTTCCAGCCGTTGTCAGAATGGGTGACCCGGATTGGGTTGTAGTAGTTTCGAGTTCGGCACGAGACGACGCGCTCCTTTCCGATAGCCATGGCGAAGACCCTGGGGACGACCATGGAAAGGAGTTGCACGGGTGCGAGAGGACGGATTGGTAGACCGAAGCACTTCGACGCGTATGGCCTCCGGTCGCACTGCAGCACCGATTCCGCTGCTGGTCTGTCTGCTCGGCTGCACGTGGGTCTACTGGCCGCAGTGGGTGAGCGGGTTCGGCGACATGCCCGCGTTGATGCGGGACCCTCGCCTCGTCAACTATACGCTCGAGCATGGATTCCGCTGGTTGATGCAGTACCCCCTTCATTCCGATTTCTGGCAGACACCGCTCTTCTATCCGCAGCCAAACGTGACGGCCTACACCGATGTACTCATCGGTGCCGGGTTCCTCTATTGGCCGTGGCGCTGGCTGGGCGCAGCACCCGACACCGCACTGCAATTGTGGATGGTCGCGTGCAGTGCGCTGAACTTCGCAGCAGCCTTCCAACTGCTGTCCCGTGGCCTGCGGGTCGGCGTCTGGGCTGCGACGCTCGGCGCGTTCTTGATGGCGTTCGGGGGGCCAGCGACGATCCGGATCTGGCATCCCCAACTCATGCCACAGTTCTTCGTCTATCTCGGCTTGCTGGCGCTGTTCGAAATCTTCTCGGATCGCCCGCCGCGCCGACCCTCCGTGGGCCCTCGCGTTTGGATCGTCGTGTTGTGTAGCGTTTCCGCATTGCAGCTGTACACCGCGTTCTATCCGTTCTTCTTCTTCGCGGTGTTCGCTTCCATCGCACTCGGGATCTCGATATCCCGTGCAGCGAGTCGCCAGCGA
>JAJDAM010000034.1 GCA_029261905.1 Deltaproteobacteria bacterium | reverse complement strand
CGACGTCGCCCGCGTCGAGATTCACGACTTCGAGTTTCGGAAGATGGTTGGACTGCCAGGTCAGTTCCATTTCGATTCTCCCATTCGATTCACCCATTCGATTCGCTCGATCGAATTGCCCTATCGAGTTTCTAGTCGCGGATCCAAGCCTGTACGAGGCGCGGGGTACAGAACGCGCGGATGAACTGATTCTCCAGGCGGTCGAGAACCACTTCGTGAGGAGTCTCCATGCCTTGATCGGCCCAGTGTGTGAGCTCCACCTGCTTGAGCGCGAGCATCTTGCGAACCAACAACTCCGGTTCGTCGGCGACGTAGATCCCCTCTTCGATTCCTCGAGCGAACAGATCGCGGGGAATCGAGGCACCCTCGTTCCAGAGATCCGCTCCGCCGCCCTCGGCCGGGAATCGCGATGCCCACCCGAAGCCGGCGCGACAGCACATGCGCAAGAAATCAGGACGGTCGAGGAAGTACTGCGCGCCGAGCCGGACGACCGCCAGGTGGCTGTCGAGCGTTTCATCGTGCGCGTCGCTCGCGGCTCGGATGCAATCCATGAACTCGCGCATCCGGAGCTGCTGAATTCCGACGAACAGCGACTTCTTGCCTTCGATCACGCCGTACAGCGTTCCGAGCGAGATCCCGGCCTCGGCCGCAATTTCCTGCATTCGCGAACGATCGGTTCCCTTGTCTGCGAAGACGCGCTCGGCCGCTTCGTTGATCGCCTGCCGATACACCGATTCGCGCTCCTCCTTCACGCGCTGCTGAAGGGGAGTCTTGCGGGCCCTGCGATTCTGGCGATTCTGCCGATTGGGGATAGCCATACTTCGATAAGCAGAGTTCTAACAGATTAGAATGACGATTTCAATTTCTTTTCACCGCTGGCAATCAGTCAGCAGTGCCATTGCCGCTGCATGGCAGCGGTCGGCACGCTCCTGGGCACAGAGTGCTCGCGCCATCGAATCGGATTGGACTTCGATGCTGAGATGGGACTCGCTCGGTAAATTGGCGATGAGTTCGCGAAGCGCAAGCTCACCTTCGCCCGGAACCAGTCGATGGTGCCGGCCGCCAAGCGTTCCCACCTCCGCGGCCAGCTCGACCGCACCTCGGAGGCTCGGCGGATGGATGAAGCGCATGAACTCGAGCACGACCGCCAAGCCCATGCATGCGAGTCTCGCGCATCGGCCGGGCAATGCCTCCCGAATCGGCGCAGTCCGTCGAGTCTCCTGCCCGATCCCGAGCCAGACGACCCCGCGGCTGATTCTCGCGTCGCCCGAGATGGGGGTATCATCATCGGAGACCAGATCCAGATACCTCGGGGATGTTCTCACGGGCCGAGACCGCTCCCGACGCTTGCTGTTCACCCAGCCCGTGCATTCGGAGCTAACGATTGTTCCACACTGTTCTGTGTGACCTGCTCGGAATCCGCGTTCCGATCCTGCAAGGAGCGATGCAGGGTGCGGGTGGCCCCCGACTCGCGGCGGCAGTCAGCGAAGCCGGTGGGTTGGGCGTACTGCCCACGTTCGGCGGGACCGAAAAACAGCTGCGCATCGACATCGAGCAGACGCGCAAGCTGACCGACCGCCCGATCGGCGTCAACATCACGCCGATGGGCCCCGCGTTCACGCAATCTCGCGCGAAAGTCGCCATCGAACTCGAGGTCCCCATCGTGACGACCGGACGCGGAGATCCCGGCACCTCGATCGTCGCACAGTTGAAACAGGCCGGGATCATCGTCGTGCCGGTCGTCCCGAGTGTCGAGCACGCGCGGCGCGTAGAGGAGGAAGGCGCCGACGCGGTGGTCGCCTCGGGATCCGAGGCGGGTGGTCATGTCGGTACCGTTTCGACACTGCCGCTCGTGCCGCAGGTCGTCGATGCAGTGAGCATCCCTGTGATTGCGGCTGGGGGTTTCGCCGACGGACGCGGCCTGCTGGCGGCGCTTGCACTGGGTGCGTGTGGGATCCAGCTGGGCACTCGCCTGATCTGCTCGACCGAGAGCGAGGCTGCATCCGGTTACAAACAGCGCGTCATCGATGCGCGCGAAACAGAAACACTCGTGACCGAACTGCTCACCGGCAAGACCGTTCGCACGATCTCGACGCCGGCCCTTCGCGAGTACGAAGCCATCCGGCTGAAAGCCGGCGATGCTTCGAAGCTCGCCGAACTGAAGACGCAGGCCCGCCGCGCGATCCGCTCGGGCGAACGCGACGAGCTGCCTGCGGTAGCCGGACAGATCAGCGGAATGGTCCGGGAGATTCTGCCCGTCCATGAGATCTTCGATCGAATCATCGCGGACGCCAGCGCGCTGGCAGCACAGCTCGCCGACCTCGCCGTCGCACCGGAGGTGACACGGAAGTGAGAAACGACGCCCCGAAGCTAGACACCGTACGGTTACAGGACATGGCATACGCGCACCGACAGACCGCCGTACTGATCACCGCGCTCGAACTGGGGCTGTTCACGCAGATTTCGCAGGGCGCGCACTCGCTGGACGAGATTTCGTCGAAACTCGAGATCACCGAGACGAATGCCGATCGACTCCTCACCGCATGTGCAGCGCTCGGCCTGGTCGTTCGCGATCGCGATCAGTTTCGCAACGCCGACGATGTCGAACGCTTCCTCGTCGAGGGCCAAAAAGGTTACGCGGGGCCCTGGCTGCTCACGTTCGGCAAGGAACGCAAGCGTTGGTTCGAACTCGGCGATGCGCTGCGGCGCACGGACCGGCCGCGC
>JAJDAM010000033.1 GCA_029261905.1 Deltaproteobacteria bacterium | reverse complement strand
ACTCGGGCGAAGGTTGGATCGAGGTAACCGACGGGCTCGACGAGGGCGACCAGGTCGTCACCTCCGGCCAGTTCTTGATCGACAGCGAGAGCAAGCTCCAGGAGGCCGTGAACAAGATGATCTCGGCCAAGCCCGCTGCGGATGCGGACGACGAGGAGCATCCCATGCCGATGCCGTCCGACGCGACACCGGATCCGGTCGATGCGCACGCGGGCCACACGATGGAAGTACAGACGCCGACACCACCAACACACGAAGAGCACAGGCAGGAGTAGCCGATGCTGCGTCAGATCATCAGCGGCTCCGCACGCAACCCGCTGCTAGTCGGGCTCGCCACCATCGTTCTCATCGTCTGGGGCCTTTACGCCATCTACAACATGCCACTCGACGCGATCCCGGACCTCTCGGATGTCCAGGTGATCGTCTTCACCGAGTACCCGGGTCAGGCGCCCCAAGTCGTCGAAGACCAGGTCACCTACCCACTCACCACGTCGATGCTCGCGGTCCCGTTCGCGAAGACCGTGCGCGGCTACTCGTTCTTCGGGTTCTCGTTCGTGTACGTGATCTTCGAGGATGGCACCGATCTGTACTGGGCGCGCTCGCGTGTGCTCGAGTATCTGAACTTCGTTTCGGGCCGCCTCCCAGCTGGCGTGACACCGAGCTTGGGGCCCGACGCGACCGGAGTCGGCTGGGTCTTCGAGTACGCGCTCGTCGATCGCACCAACCAGCACGACCTCTCTGAACTCCGCTCGATTCAGGACTGGTACCTCCGGTACGAACTCCAGACCGTTGCTGGTGTGGCTGAGGTTGCTTCGCTAGGTGGCGTCGTGCGGCAGTACCAGGTCGAGGTCGACCCCAACGCACTCGCCGCCTACAGCATACCGCTCGGGCAGGTGCGCCACGCAATACAACGGAGCAACAACGACGTCGGCGGCCGCCTGATCGAGATGGCAGAGTCGGAGTTCATGGTCCGGGGACGGGGCTACATCCAATCGATCGAGGATCTCGAGCAGATCGCCATCGGAACCGACGGCCGCGGAACCCCGATCCTGCTGCAGGACGTGGCGCACGTTCACACCGGGCCGGAGCTGCGGCGCGGCCTGACGGATCTGAACGGCGAGGGCGAGGTCGCATCCGGCATCGTGATCATGCGCTTCGGCGAGAATGCTCTCGAAGTCCTTCAGAATGTAAAGGCGAAACTCGAAACGCTGAAGGCGGGTCTGCCTCCAGGCGTCGAGATCGTTCCGGTCTACGATCGCTCCCAACTGATCGAAGGCGCGGTCGACAACCTCCAGGAGAAACTTCTCGAAGAGGTCGCGATCGTTGCCCTCGTATGCGTGGTGTTCCTGGTTCACCTGCGCAGCGCTTTTGTCGCGATCCTGACGCTGCCACTCGGAATACTCGTCTCGTTCATCATCATGTATCACCAGGGCCTCAACGCGAACATCATGTCATTGGGGGGTATCGCGATCGCGATCGGCGCCATGGTCGATGCCGCTGTCGTGATGGTCGAGAACGCCCACAAACACCTGGAACGTGACGAAGGTAAGAAACCTCGAACCGAGATTCTGATCGACGCTGCCACCGAGGTGGGCCCGGCGCTCTTCTTCTCGCTGCTGATCATCACCGTCTCGTTTCTGCCCGTGTTCAGTCTCCAAGCGCAAGAGGGCCGCTTGTTCTCTCCGCTCGCCTTCACGAAGACCTACGCGATGGCGGGGTCCGCGTTTCTCGCGATCACGGTGGTGCCGCTGCTGATGATCTGGTTCATCCGGGGGAAAATCGTTCCCGAACACCGCAACCCGCTGAACCGTTTTCTGCTGTGGCTCTATGCGCCAGTGATTCGCTTCGTGCTGCACCACAAAATCATCGTGCTCGTGAGTGCGGTCGCAGTGTTGGTGGTGACGGTCATACCGCTCCGACAGTTGGGCTCGGAGTTCATGCCACCGCTCAATGAAGGCGACCTTCTGTACATGCCGACCACCCTACCGGGGATCTCGATTACGAAGGCGCGCGAGATCCTTCAGCAAACCGATCGCATGATCCGCCAGTTCCCCGAGGTTCATCACGTCTTCGGCAAGATCGGCAGGGCCGAGACCGCTACGGACCCGGCACCGCTTTCCATGATCGAAACCACGATCACCCTCAAGCCACCCGAACAGTGGCGACCCGGAATGACGATCCAGAAGCTCATCGCGGAACTCGATCAGGCTGTGCGCCTGCCGGGCGTGACGAACGCCTGGACGATGCCAATCAAGACGCGCATCGACATGCTTTCGACCGGGATCAAAACGCCAGTAGGCATCAAAGTCGCTGGCCCTGATCTCGCAACACTGCAGGAGCTGGGTCAGGAGATCGAGGCGATCCTCCAAAACGAGCCCGGGACACTCAGCGTCTACGCAGAGCGGGTCGTCGGTGGCAACTACCTCGACTTCGACATCAATCGCCGCGAGATCGCACGCTACGGGCTCACCGTGGGTGACGTTCAAGACGTGATCCAGACGGCGATCGGTGGACGCAACGTCACGTTCACCGTCGAGGGGCTCGAGCGCTACCCCGTAAACCTTCGGTACTCGCGGGAGCTCCGCGACAACTTGGCGATGTTGCGGCGGGTGCTCGTTTCAACGCCAACGGGTGCTCAGGTTCCTCTGTCGCAACTCGCGGACCTCGAAATCAGGAAAGGCCCCCCGTCGATCAAGAGTGAGAACGCGCGGCTGAATGCCTGGATCTACGTCGACCTCGACGGCGTCGACGTCGGGACGTGGGTCAACCGCGCCAAGCAGACGCTTTCGCGCGAGTTCGAACTTCCGGCCGGTTACAGCCTGATCTGGAGTGGCCAGTACGAATACATGGAGCGCGCCGCGGAGCGGCTGCAGGTGGTCGTACCGATCGCTCTCGGCCTCATTTTCCTGCTCCTCTACCTCAATTTCCGAAAGCTGTCCGACACCTTGATCGTGATGCTGGCGCTGCCGTTCGGCCTCATTGGTGGCGTGTGGCTGCTGTGGGCACTGGACTACGACCTCTCCGTTGCGGTCGGTGTCGGCTTCATCGCCCTCGCAGGTGTCTCGACCGAACTCGGTGTGATCCTGCTGGTCTTCCTCGAAGAGGCGGTGTCGCGATACCAGAGCGAGGACCGGCTCCACACCAAGGAGGACCTCCTCGAGGCAGTCCGGGAGGGCGCTGGCCTGCGTGTGCGTCCGATCATGATGACCGTCGTGTCCACGATCGCGGGCCTGCTGCCGATCATGTGGGGGAGCGGAACGGGCTCGGAGACGATGCGCCGGATCGCCGCGCCCATGGTCGGGGGGCTCGTCTCGGCGACGGTGCTGACGCTCATCGTCATCCCGGTGATGTTTGCGCTGGTACGCGGCGCCGCGCTTCCGAAAGCGACACCGAAATCCGACTCTTGAAAATCGAATCGTCAGGCCGATCCGTTCGATTGGAATGACGTATTCATGTCGCGTCCTGCAGGTGATCCATCACACGACCGGCGAGCCCGGATCGCCGTCCGCAAGCGTCGGTATCAATGTCAGCCCGCCGGCCACCTGCGAAGGTGCCAGGCCAAAGGTACGGCGAAAGGTTCGTGTGAAGTGCGCGGCATCGGAAAACCCTACCTGGTACGCGGCGTCGCTGAGTGACGCGCCGCGAGCGAGGGCGGCACAAGCTTCGTTGATCCTCAACCAGACGATGTAGCTTTGTGCGCTCATTCCGATCTCGCGCCGGAACACGTGGCGAAGGCGGCTCGGGGAGAGCCCTACACCGCGGGCCAACTCCGCCATTTCGACTTTCGCGCCGAGCTTTTCTCGAAGCTGACCGACTACGCGTTCCACGCGTGAATCGACCGGTCTTGCCGCGTCGCGTGCGAATCCCACACTTTGCATGAGGTCCGCGACGACCGCGCCCAACGACGTCTGGTTCGGCGGGTGGCCCGCGATGCGTCGAACCACGGCCCGCACCGCAGCAATGGATGAAGCGGAAACGGGCCGGATCGGTTCACCCGGCGTTGTGAGCAGGCGCCTGCCGTCTGTGCTCTCGGGCTCGACGTAGAACAGCACGAGGTCGCCCCAGCCACCGTCGAGTTGGTGGGGTACGTCGGGTGCAATGATCACACCTTCGTGCTCCTGCCATTCGCCTCCTTCGTGACGTAGACGAAGCGGCGCTTCCAGCGACACGCCCACTTGGAGCGCGTGGTGAGCGTGCGGACTCGTATCGCCGGCAGGGCCCAGGTACAGGGCTCGACCCACCGAAAGGAATACCCGCCCCTTCCACGGCCCCAATCCGCTTCGGTCCTCGGCACGTTCGCTCATGGTCGGGCCACCTCTTGCAGACGCTGGCGATTCTCGCCCAACGGACTGACGGCAGCCAGATCGTTCAAGACCCGCGGCTTTCCCGGCTGCATCCTTGCCCCAGTGGAGGTGATTGAGATGACGACCCATCGAACGACCTGCAAGATCGGCGCCTGTGAACCCTTCTGTGGTGTGGAGATCGACGTAGAGGACGGGCGTCTGACGGACATCCGACCGAATCCCGATCACCCAATCACACAGGGGTACGCGTGTATCAAAGGCATGCATGTGCCCGACTACGTGAATCACGCCGAACGCCTGCTGCATCCGATGGCGCGCGGGCCCGCCGGGCTCGAACGCACCGATTGGCGTACTGCGACGAGCGCGATCGGTGAGAAGCTCCGCGCGATTCGAAAGGAGCACGGTCCGCGTTCGATCGCAACCTATTGGGGGAACGCCGCCGACAGTGTTTCGATCACACTCGCCAATACTTTCTGCCACGCTTTCGGATCTCCGAACTCGTTCAACGTTCTCTCGCTGGAGTACACCGACCGAGGGGCCGTTGCCGAACGGGTCTTGGGAAACGAAAACCTGATTCTGCAACCGGATGCGGACCGCGCATCATTCGGGCTGTTGCTCGGTACGAATCCCGTGGTCACGCAGGGGATGACTCTTCTTCAGCGGCGTCCGCACATCGGCACTGCCCTTCGCGGGATCCGCAAGCGAGGCGGCAAACTGGTCGTCGTTGATCCCCGTCGCACAGAGACCGTCCGAATGGCCGACGAGCACCTGGCGATCCGCCCAGGGACGGATCTGTATCTGTTGGTCGCGATGATTCAGAGGATTCTCGATCGCGGGCTCCATGACCGCGCCTTTTTGGCACAGCACGCCACCGGCCTCGAAGCGTGGATGGATCTGGCCGCCAAGGTGGATACCGACTGGGTGGCTGATCACACCGGAATTTCGCGGGGGGTCATCGAACGCACCGCCGACGCATTCGCGCGCGCAGATGGTGCCTTCGCCACCACACGTGTCGGTGTGCAGTCGAGCTTCAACGCAACGCTCACCGAGTGGGCGGTGATGACCCTGAACGCCATCACCGGCAACATCGATCGACCCGGAGGGGTGTACTTCAACCCGGGCGCGTTCGACGTTCCTTCGTTGATCGAGCAGTTCAGCAAGCGGAGAAATCCGGCACGCTCGCGGATCGGCGACTACCCCCAGATCTTCGGCGGTCCGCCCGCTTCCGTATTCGCGGACGATGTTCTCTCCGACGACCCCGACCGGATTCGTGCAATGGTCGTCATTGCCGGGAATCCCGTCATTACTTTCCCCGACACCCCAAAAATCGAAGCCGCACTGCGAAGGCTCGACCTTCTCGTCTGTATCGACATCTTTCCGTCCGATACGTGCGCGTTCGCCGACTATGCACTCCCGGCGGCGACGCTCTACGAGAAGGGCGGACTTCACTTCCTGACGTCCAACTTCGAGCCGCGGCCCTATCTCGAGTGGAAGCCCAAGCTGATCGAGCCGCGCGGAGAGGCCCGCGGCGAATGGGAGATCATAAAAGAACTCTCTCGTGCGGCGGGCGTGCCGTTCCTGAACGATCCATGGCTCGACAGGCTCTCGCGCGGGATCGACAGGCTCGGGTTCGACTTCAGCGAGTCGATGCTCTACCGCTATCTGCTGCTCGGAAAGACGCGGCTCGGAAAACTGCAGCGCCATGAAACCGGGATGGACCTCGGGGAACTGGTGTTCGGGTCTTTCTTCGAGAGCAGCATTCGCACGGATGACCGAAAACTACATCTGGCCCCACCCGAGTTCGTCGAAGCCTTCGAAGAGGAAGTGGTCCTTGCGGCGAAAACCACGCCGGCGCATCCGTTCGTGCTGATTTCTGGGGCTCGCCGTCTCGCCAGCTACAACAGCTGGACCCACCACATCGAGCCGCTCGCCGAGAAACTCAAGGGGAACTGG
>JAJDAM010000032.1 GCA_029261905.1 Deltaproteobacteria bacterium | reverse complement strand
TGGAGCAGGCCGTGACCGTCAACCTAATCGCTATGGAACGCCACGCGATCGAGCTGCATCGCGACTACGAGCCCGACCTGCCGAGGGTCCCACTCGAGAAGCACAAAGCCCTTCAGATCCTGATCAACCTGATCAATAATGCTAAGAAAGCCACCTGCCATCACTCGATCAGTGAACGACAGATCACACTCCGCATTCGGTGTCAACGTAGCAAAGGCACAATCCTCTTTGAAGTTTGCGATAATGGGGTGGGCATCGATGCGGAGAGCCTGCCACAACTGTTCCACCACGGTTTCAGCAAGTTTGATAATGGCCACGGCTTTGGCCTGCACAGCGGGGCTTGCGCAGCTTCAGAGATGAACGGTACCTTGAGCGCCGAGAGCAACGGCTCCGGGAACGGGGCGACGTTCAGGTTGAGCCTTCCTACCAGTCAACCGGTAGCAGAGGTGTTCCCTGAAGGCGTGAACAAATGAGCAGTTCCAAGAACTACAGCAACCGCATCCTCGTGATCGATGACAACCCGGATATCCACGCGGACTTCCGCAAGGTGCTCTGCCCGCACGTTGCCGACAGCGACGAGCTTGACGCGCTGGAGGTGGTCATGCTCGGCGCCGTTGACAGGTGCGAGGATGAGCAGGTCTTTGATCTGACCCACGCCCATCAGGGCGAGGAAGGGTTCGACTGTTTCCGCAAAGCGAAGGAAGACGGCGACCCGTTCTTCGTGGCCTTCGTTGACATGCGGATGCCACCCGGGTGGGACGGCTTCAAAACGATCCAGGCCATCCGTACGGTTGACGAAGAAGCCACGATCGTGGTCTGCACCGCGTACTCCGACTACTCCTGGGAAGACATTGCCAAGCAGTGCAAGTCTATCGACAAGCTGTTGTTCCTGAAAAAACCTTTCGACTCGGTTGAGCTCACGTCGATGGCTAAATCGCTTCATGAGCGGTGGGCCCTGCAGAAGCTGGCCCAGCTCCGAACCGAAGAACTCCAGCGTCTGGTCCGCCTCCGAACCAGTGAACTTGAGGCGGAACACGCTAAAGACAAGGTCCGGCTGGACCAGCTCGAGTTCATCGTCGCGGAGCGCACAGCGGACCTACGGAAGCTGGCGTTCACTGACACGCTGACCGGGCTGCCCAACCGGATCGAATTCTACGATCGTCTGCTCGACGCGATGGCGAAACACAAGGATGACCCGAGCCACGAGTACGCGGTGCTGTTTCTTGATTTCGATGGCTTTAAGACGGTTAACGACAGTCTCGGCCACGAATCCGGCGATCTCATTCTGCAACTGATCGGCGCCCGGCTCGAGACGGCGGTCACTGGCCCGCATTTCGTTGCACGCAATAGCAGCCCGATGGCGCTTGCCGCCCGATTGGGTGGCGACGAGTTCTGCATACTCCTCGATGGCTACGGCAGCGATGCGCAGGTTATGGAGTTGGTAGACCACCTGCGCCTTGAGCTGGGCCATCCCTATGACCTGCAGGGCACCATCGTCACGATCACCGCGAGTATTGGCATCACCTTCAGCCGCTTCGGCTACGAAACAGCAGAAGATGTGCTGCGTGACGCCGACACCGCGATGTACTCCGCCAAGGCGCGCGGTCGGGGCATGGCCGTGGTCTTCGAGCAGACCATGCATGAACATGTAGCGCGGCGCATGGTTCTGGAAAACGACTTGCACCGCGCCTTGGACAATCAGCAGCTCGTCGTGCGGTACCAGCCGATTGTCTGACTCGATTCTCATTCCGCTATCGGGGCCGAGGCCCTGCTCCGCTGGATGCACCCGAAGCACGGCATGATTTCGCCGTTAGATTTCATTCCCATCGCCGAAGAAACCGGGTTAATCAACAAGATCGGCGCCTGGGTCCTTGAGCAGGTATGCCAACAACTGGTTCAACTCCCGCAGCTCTCATACATGAGTTTTAATATCTCTCGGTATCAGTTCGAAGATCCGGGCTTTATCCAGGCGATTGACCGGATCATTGCCAGCTCCGGGGCGGATGCCAACCGTCTGGTCGCTGAGGTGACCGAGACCGCGCTGAACCAGGATCCACAGGTCGTGGCCCGATGTATCTCCCAGCTCCGAGAGCGCGGAATGCGTGTCTTCCTGGATGACTTTGGCGCCGGTCTCTCCTCTCTCGGAGCGTTGCGGAATCTTACGATCGACGGCATCAAGCTCGACCGCTCGTTCCTCGATAGCAATCTGTTCTCACGCCGAACAGCCGCAATCATAGATTCGACTATTACGCTCGCGAACAACCTGGATATGGAACTGATCATCGAAGGGGTCGAGTCCATCGAGCAAGTTGCGATGCTTCAAGCGCTGCACTGTGACACCGTCCAAGGCTTCCTCTTCTCCCGGCCCGTGCCGGAAGAAGAACTGTACAAACTGATCCGCACCCCAAGCTTGGTCGCGCTCAACGCCGCCGCGTAAACCGCACGCCAATTCAAGTTTCAAACCTGCCATAAAATAAACACGCCTGAGTAATACTCAGGCGTGTTTATCTTCCGTGAAGCGGAGAGGACGGGATTCGAACCCGTGGAGCCCCTTTCGAGACTCACCGGTTTAGCAAACCGGCGCCTTCAGCCGCTCGGCCACCTCTCCAATTGCTGCTCGGCGATGTTGCCATCGCCGCCGGGTCGTCACCCGGACGCAGCGGTGTGATTCTCGCGCTATTCATGCCCCGGGTCAAATCCCCATGGTTCTCACGAGAACAGATCGTCCACTTTCCGGTGCGTGCGCACAAAAAAAAGCGGCGGACCGACTTGCTATCGGTCCGCCGCTGGCTGGGTGGAAGGTTGACATCTCGAAGGATGTCCCTCCCGTGGGATGCTTTCGCATCCCCCCTGGGGTGGCTCTCTCTCCGCTCCGGGCGGGCGGCGCCTGGGTACGCAATGGCCCCTCAGCCATGCGCGGCGCCTGAAGGGGGTGCGATCAGTCCGCACCCTCGTTCAACTCGCCGTCACTCGCGTGACGGATCATTTTTCTTAGATACTGGTTCTCTCTCCGCGTGGCCTCGAGATCGAACACGAGGTACTTCACGCTCAGCCTCAGGTAATCAAGCGATTCCTGTAGCTGTGAGACGGTGTTGCGCATCCGGATGTGGCGCTCCTTGGTCTCATCAGCGAGCTGCTGAAGGCGTTCCCGCTCCCCTTCCGGGAGCGTGTCAATCTGCTTGAGAAGATCATCAAGCTTGCCCTGGAAATCTTGCTCTTTCATGCTTTACTCGCCTTCCGTCGGTGGTCATTTCTTGAGTTGTTTTTCAATCCCCGTCACCAGCCGTCTGGATCACTGGATCACAACCACAGCATGCTCCGCCATCAGGCAGAGTCCAGCCCTTGACGAGATTCAAGCCTGTTTGCACTCGGGCTGGAACGCCTGGTTCGGTTGCAACCCGAAACACGGTGCTAGCATGGTCCGGGAACCACGCGAGCCCATGCTCAGCGCCTGCTCAGCCCCGGTTCAGGAATCTTCGGCCGGCCTCGATACCAGCCTTCGGGGCGTCCTTGGCCGCATTGGAGATCGCCTGCGGATCGGTCCGCTTGGCTTCACCCAGAAGATTCCGCAGCTGATCATCGCGGCTCACCGCAAACCGGCGGAAGAACTCTTCCAGCTCATGGCGATTGAACCGGCTCAGCGGATCGGCAAGCCCCGACTGGGCGGCGGCCCAATCAACAAGAGAAGCCCCGGACGAATCAAAGCGGTACAGGGCGAAGGTCGCCGATAACCTTGCGGTCAGCGAGGCGAACGGGTCCCGCGCCGGTTCGGGGATTGTGACCATGACCTCCCGCGCGACGCTCTCCGAGGCCTCCGGGTTGAGTCCGGGGACGACCGCTGCCTCCGCACGCTCCATCGCGGTCTGCGAATCGGCCAGCTGGAGATCGGCGATCTGGGTGGCCAG
>JAJDAM010000031.1 GCA_029261905.1 Deltaproteobacteria bacterium | reverse complement strand
CCGCCGCCAGGCTGGCCTCGAGATCCTCCGAGTAGAGCACCACGAGCGGCCCGCCGGGCTGGACGTCGTCGCTCTCGGTCAGGCCACCCGCCTCTTTGCCCAAACCGCGAATACCGGCGTAGGCGGGGCCGTAGTCGTTGAACTCCCAGCCGAACGCTTCACCAAAGAACCGCTTGGCCTCGCTGACGTTCCGGACTTTGAATTCGATGTAGTCCATCGCATGGTGGATCTCCACGGTCGATCGCTCCCGCTGGTTGCTCGTCGGTTTCGTTCCAATCTGAATCGCTGCGCCCGCCAACGATACCAGTGCGCCCCGAGTCCCGAAATCCGATGGGCCGCCCCGAGCCGGGGCACAGTTCCGGTCGAGAATTGCGACTTCTGGCGTCGGAACCGCTGACCACTCGCCGCGACTTCGGGTATGGTCTCCGCCGCGGGCCGTTAGCTCAGTTGGTAGAGCACCGGGCTTTTAACCCGATGGTCCAGGGTTCGAGCCCCTGGCGGCCCACCAGTGATTCCCGGATGTTAGGCGGTTCGCTGTCTTTTCCGGCTTCAGCCGGAGCCGGATAGAGCCGTTTGGAGCCACCGAATTCAGGGAAAGACCGCTCGGACTCCCCTATTCCGTGACATCACGATCGTGCTCGACGCGGTAGATCACCACGTCGCGATTCGAGAAGACCTGCTCGAATCGGGCGAGCGGGTCGGGGTCGCGCGACCGTGCGACAAACAGGTCCTCGAGAATGAACGGCCAGTCGGCGAGGTACTCGATGCGCTTGTCGCGCACGTACTCGTCGATTCGGGATCCGCGCAGTGCCTCGAGTGCGTCGATGTTGATCTTGCCATCCAGTCCGTAAAACGGTCTATCGAGGTAGTAGCCGAAGATGCCCGTCTGGAAGGCTCCGATCAGCGCGCCCGGTGGTGTGTTCTGGTTGATCCAGAGTGAAGCCTCATAGAGGCCGCGCATGCCGCGCTGACGTGGTTGGCTCACGGTAATTGCATCGGCGAGCAGGCTGAAGCCGAGCAAGCTCGCGAGTGCGATCTCGACGGCACGCCGACGCAGCGCTGTGCGATCGGGTGCGAGGCGGGTCAGCGCGCCCCAGATCGCGGAGGCGATCACCAACAGGTAGGCGATGTTGAAAGGAGCGAGGTACCGGTAGAAGTACCACTGCCCGAAGATGTAGGACGTGTACGCGATGAACAGCAACAACAGGAAGCCGAACAGAAAATTCATCCGGCGGAGACTCTCCCATGCAGAACGCCAGCCGACGACGAGGGCGACCGCGACCAGCGCGAGCGTCGGCCGAACCTCGATCGCACCGGCGGCGGATTCCCGCATCGTCCCCAGTGCGGCCCAAATGGTGCTCTCGTAGTAGTCCCACGGGATGCTCGTCAGCTCGAAGGCTGGACCCGTCGAATCCATCATCCGGAAGCCGTAGGCGAGCGAGAGGAAGCGCACCGCTTGACCTCCATTGGGTAGCAGGCTTCCCACCAGACTCAGGTTCAACGCCAGCCAGGGCAGAGCGAGTGCACCAGCGACAGCGGTCACTACGGCCATCGCCCGCAGGCGGGCGGCGAAGGGCTGGGCCCAGCGGTTGCTGATCGTGTAGTGGAGGGCGACCGCGACACCGAGCAGGGAGTTATCGGTTCTCGCCAGAAAGGCAACACCAATGAGCGTTCCGAGCCACACGAGCCGTCGAGTACTCGGAGCCGCCGGGTCCTCCAGGATTCGACAATAGTCGAGCGATACGACGCACAGCATGATCAGCGACAGGCTCGTCTCGAGGCCGTTCAAATCGAGTCCGACGAAGTAGTGACTGAACGCCCATACCGCGAGCACGAACAACGATGCCGAGTCTCCGACGATCCGCCTCGTGAGTTGGCTGATGGCGAGCCCCAGTCCCACGCCCAGCACGGTCTGGAGCACGAGGACCGCGTTGACAGCCAGGGTCTTGTTCTCGATGACCCAGTAGATTGGCGTGATGAGCAACAGGAACAGCGGCTGGAAGCCGGTGGTCGCGTTGAACCCGTCGTGTCGCAACCCCCCGCCGTTGGCGAGGTTGTAGGCGATGTTGAAGTAGTAGTAGGAGTCGTCGTTGAGGGGCCAGCGCCGGATGGACACAGGATCCTGGAAGGCGAGGTGGAGCCGGACCCCCGCGCCGACCAGCAGCAACAACCAGGTCACCGTTCGGCGCGACAGCAACCTCGCGCCATGCATCGCGACACCGAAAACGAATAGGGATATGAGCCCGGCAGACGACAGTGCTCGGTCGGCATACACGAGGACATGTCGCGAAATCAGGTCGCGACCCACCAATCGGGAGAGCCAACGCTGCGCGATCTCGTGGCCGGCGCCTTCGATCCAGGGACGACCGACGACGTCGTAGCACGCGTAAACTGCCAGGACCGTCGCGATGTAGAGTACGAGCGCCCGGATGCAGCGCCCGCGCGCGCCGATCACGAATCCGGCCCTGGTCTCATCGGTCGCATCGGAACTCGTGATAGCCTGTGACAACAGCTTCCGCCAGCAAGGTCAGCCGCGCTGCCGGTGACGAGACCAAAGGGAACGATGGATGGATGACCAACAGGAATCAACGCAATGTCGGTGGTTTCGGGACCGCATGGAATGAGTCATGAAATTTAGCAACCTCGGGCTCGCGCTCGCCGGGGTCGTGGTCTTCCTGGTGGTGATCGAGGGCTTCGCGAGTGGCGTCCTGCTCGTGCAGCAGCTGTTCGACGCAACCGGCTCGCGCGCTTCGGTCGCTGAGCGAACGCACACGCGCTACGACGCCGAACTCGGCTGGGTAAATCTCGAGAATCGCACGGTGGAGGACCTGTACGGTCCCGGAGCCGACCTGCATACGAACGCGCAGGGATTTCGCGGCAGTCGCGACACCGCGCCCAAGCCCTCGCCGGGCGTGTTTCGAGTCGTCTGCTCCGGCGACTCGTTCACTCTCGGATACGGTGTGGCGGACGACGAGACCTGGTGTCACCTGCTGACGCTGTCCGGCCGCGACATTGAAACCGTGAACATGGGGCAGGGCGGATACGGCATCGATCAGGCCTGGTTGTGGTACGAACGCGACGGCACCGACCTCGGCCACCAGCTCCACGTATTCGCCTTCGTGTATCCCGACATCACGCGCATGACGCAGCTCTCGTTCCTCCGCTATGGGAAGCCGCGGGTTCGCTACGGCGCCAGTGGGCTGTCTGTAGAGAACGTCCCGGTGCCCCAGGCGGGCATACTGAGTGGTTGGCTGCGACGTCACCGCGATACCTTCGGGGCGCTGCGACTGTTTCGACTGCTCGGGCCGCTCGTGGCTCGTCCGCTCCCCGAGCCCGCCGATGATCGCTTTGCGCCGTACAGCGAAGACGAGGCTGCGGCCGTTGCACTCGAGATCTTCGCAGACGTCGGTCGCTCGAATGCCGAGCGAAACAGCGTCGCGGTCGTTGTCTATCTGACTTCCTGGCTCGACCTGCGCGACAAGCCCGAGGAAACCCAGCGCTTCCGCGACTATTTCGCCTCCGAGCTGTCGCGGCGCTCGCTGCCGTTCATCGATCTGACCGACGACTTTCGCGCGTTGCCCCCGGAAGTGCTGGAGACGCTGTTCATCAAGCCGGGCGAGACCCCCTTTCGAAGCGCGAAAGGACACTACACCGCCGAGGGCAACGCGTTCGTCGCGAGAACGTTGTCGAGCCGGCTCGACGCAGCGCTGGCAACGAATCCGGAACCGTGAGCGACGCTCATGGACCACGATTCGTCCATCGGAGTCAATCCAGCGCGTAGATCCTCGGCTTGTTGTCGTCGTCGTAGACGGTGCCGCGATCGTCCGCAACGTAGAGGCGGTTGATCGAATCGAGGAATCCGCCCGCGCTCGCGAGTGCCTGGACCATCCCGCCATAGTTCTTGTGGGAGAAGTGCGCTTCCAGCGAGGCCGCATCCTGCCACAGTTCGAACACCTGGATCTCGGTCGGGACTGCGGGGTCGGGTGCGAAGCAGTACATCACGCACCCGGGCTCTTCGGCTCTCGTGGCCGCCTGGACGGCGCTGCTGGCCTCGGCGGCTCTGTCGCGATTCTCTTTCGTTTCGAATACGAGCCTGGCGGTCACGATGATCACTGGGATCTCTCCTCGTCGGTGTTGGGAATTTCGAGTGGGGCTGATGCCGCCTGCTTCCGACTACTCGGCTTCGTCCAAACTGGCGTCGGGGCGTTCCTCGTCTACCCAATCTCGCCAAAGAGCCAGCAGCACCGCGAGGATGGTCGGCCCGACGAAAATTCCAATCAGCCCGAACGCGCTGATTCCTCCGACGACGCCGAAGAAGACCAGCAGGTAGGGGATTTTGGTGGCGCCACTGATGATGTAAGGGCGCACGACGTTGTCGATGCTGCTCACTACCA
>JAJDAM010000030.1 GCA_029261905.1 Deltaproteobacteria bacterium | reverse complement strand
ACACCTGGTTCGGAGAGGTCGAACCGAGCCGGATCCTCGAAGAAGCGGGTCACGTGCTGATCCCTCCGGCGCCGGGGGTGCCCGAACGAGCGAGCGGAATCGTTGCGCTGGAAGGTGGGATGACACGCGCGCTGCTGCTCGCAGGGCCCCACGGGCCGGACTACCAGATGGGGCACACCCATGCCGATGGATTGTCGTTCGAAGTGTATCGGGGCGCGAATCGCATCGTGACCGATACGGGGACCTGCACGTACGACCCGGGGCCGAAGCGAACCCGAGTTCGCTCGACTGCCGCCCACAATACCGTGCAACTCGACGGCGAAGAGCAACTCGAGGCCTGGGGGAGCTTCCGTGCGGGCCGTAGAGGTCGTGGACGGGTCCAGGAGCGAGGATCCGACGACACCTGGGATTGGGTCGTGGCCACCCACGATGGATACCGTTGGCTGCGCGGCAAACCGCTCCACCACCGCCTGCTGGCGGTTTCTGAATCGGCAGTGATCGCAGTGGATTGGATCACCGGTCAGGGGGCGCATCAGATCAGAAGTGCACTTCACTTGCATCCCGATGGGGGTGACGGCGGGTTCGAGATCGCACCGATTGCGGGAATCGCGAACCGAATCGCGGTCGACCTTCACGAGAGATTCAACGAGAGCCGGCAAATGACCGAACTGTTCGTAGAAGCCTCGACCGAGCTCCCGTGGTTCGGAGGATGGGCGATCGTCTTCAATCCGGGTGATTTGGACATGGACACACGATTCGAGGCAGGTGAAGTGCAGGTCTCGTGCAACACCGCGGCTGGCCGCACCACCGTGAGGTGGAACCTCGAAGCTGGGCAGGTAAGCTTCTCGCTCCACTGAGCACGGCCGGAACCGCGGCTTGCGATTGCGCAGGCCCCCTCATCCGTTGGCCTGGCTGGTATTGACGAAACGAACGATCGAAAGGGCACTTCCGGGAAAACCAATGTTGGTTGGGTATCACCGTAGCCACGAAGCCAGTGTCGTCCTCGTCGACGACAGCGGGCGACCGCTGTTCGCGGCTTCCGAAGAGCGCTTCAGCCGCGTAAAAATGCAGGGTGGCTGGCCGCACCTGACCGCAGAATATGTCGGCAAGCACTTCGATGTTCAAGGCTGCGAGCTGGTACACGGCGGCCTTCCGCTGTCACAACGCTTCGGCAGAGAAGCGAAGCTGGCCGCCTACAACGCGGTCCATCGCAAGCTCCAGGACTTCCATCCGAAACGTCTGCAGAAACTCGCCGACGTCACCTTCGGTCGAACTCGGAATACAGAGGCCGGCGTCTTCCCCGGCCTTCCGCGGACCCACGTCGACCACCACACCTGCCACGCCGCGAGCGCCTACTACCCGTCCGGGTTCGACGAAGCGGAAGTCGTGACGGTCGACGGCGTCGGCGACACGTTCAGCTCGCGATTCTTTCACGGAAAAGGGGGCCGCCTCACTCCCCGCGCCGAGTTCTTTCACACCGAGTTCCCGCTGGGCCATCACTACGAATACGTCACGGCAATGCTCGGCCATCACCCACATCGTCACGCCGGTAAGATCACCGGCTTGAGTGCCAACGGCAGCCGGGACGACCGGCTGCTCAAAGAACTCGAGAGCTGGCTGTCCGAGGTGTGGAGTTCGAACCGGGGACGCCCGTATTTCTTCATGTTGCACTCGCAACACGGCTCGACCGCCAACGACCCCGCATTCGACCAGGCACTGACCGAGTTGCGCGACCTGCGCAAGACGCGATTTGGCGATTGGTCGGATATGGATATGGCGTGGGCGATCCAGGACATCCTGGAGCGCGAGGTGACGCGATTGATCGAGCGCGTCATTCCTCGAATCGACGGCCAGCCGATCTGCCTGGCGGGCGGCGTATTCGCCAACGTGAAGCTCAACAAGCTGATCAAAGAGATGGGATTCGGCGAGATATTCGTGCAACCCGCGATGGGCGATGGTGGCCTCGCTTTCGGTGGCCCGCTGTTCGTGCTGGGCGAGCGAGGCGAGATCTCTCCCTACAAACTCGAGAGTGTCTATCTCGGACCCGAGTTCACCGAAGACGAGATGCTCGCCGCGATCCACGCCGAGGGTCTCGAGGCGGTGCGGCACGACCCGGTCGAACCTCGCATCGCCGAGCTGCTGGCAGCAGGTCGCGTGGTCGCACGCTTCAATGGTCGGATGGAATTCGGACCACGCTCTCTCGGAAACCGATCGATCCTCTACCACTGTGCCGATGCGAGCGTGAACGACTGGCTCAACGAGCGGCTCGATCGGACGGAGTTCATGCCGTTTGCGCCGGCCACGATGGAAGAAGAGGCGCAAAAGGGTTTCCACGGACTGTCGGGCGCCGAGCATGCGGCAGAATTCATGACCATCACGTTCGATTGCACCGACTCGTTCAAACGCGATTGCCCCGCCGCGGTCCATGTAGATGGAACCGCGAGACCGCAGATCGTGCGCGCCAGCACCAACCCGTCGTTTCACCGGGTGCTCGATGAGTACCGTGCACTGACGGGTGTCGGTACCGTGGTCAATACGTCTTTCAACATGCACGAAGAACCGATCGTCTGCGAACCCTCGGATGCTGTTCGCAGCTTCGTTCGGGGCCACCTCGACTATCTGGCAATCGGGCCTTTCATCGTCGAGAACCCCCAGCTCGGCGAAGTGCTCGGCGGACCACCCGCGAGGAAGAACCGGTGAAGATCGCGGTATTCGGGCTCGGTTATGTGGGCACGGTCACGGCCGCTGCTCTCGCGCGCGACGGCCACACCATCGTCGGAGTCGACGTCGCGAAGGCGAAGATCGACACGATCATGGCCGGGCGATCCCCTGTGCTCGAGCCCGGTGTCGACGAAATCATCGCTGCGGCCGTGTCCGACGGAAGACTGCGAGCCACAGATGATCCGGCCTCTGCGCTCGCCGATGCCGAACTATCGCTGATCTGTGTCGGTACCCCGAGCCTGCGCAATGGCTCGCTCGACCTCGGATACGTCAAACAGGTGGCGGGACAGATCGGATCCAAGATGAGCGTCGCAGCCAAAGGCCACTGCGTAGTCGTGCGCAGCACCGTATTGCCGGGCAGCGCGCGAAATGAGGTATTGCCGGAGATCGAGAGATCTTCGGGTGTCCGTGCCGGCGATGGTTGGGACATCTGCGTCAATCCGGAGTTCCTGCGCGAAGGGGTCTCGCTCGTCGACTACGACAATCCGCCACGCATCCTCATCGGAGAACGCGAACCGGGAGCCGGACAGCCCGTGGTCGAGATGTACGGGGCGGTCGACGCGCCGACGTTTTCGGTTCCGCTCGAAGTAGCCGAAGCAGTCAAGTACACCGACAACGCGTTTCACGCATTGAAAGTCACATTCGCGAACGAAGTAGGCAGGGTCTGGGCCGCACGGGGTGCAGACCCGAAGCAGGTGATGGAGATCTTCGCGCAGGACACCAAGTTGAACATCTCGAATCTGTACCTGCGCCCCGGCTTCGCGTTTGGAGGCAGTTGCCTTCCGAAAGACCTGCGAGCGCTCACATTCGCCGCCCACAACGCCACCATCCCGGTCCCGATGCTCGACGGTATGCTCCCCTCGAATGAAGTCACCGTGCAACGGGCCGTCGACGCGGTACTCGCAACCGGGAAGCGCCGCGTGGCATTGCTGGGGCTCGCCTTCAAATCCGGCACCGACGACATGCGAGAGAGTCCCCTGCTGGAGCTGGCAAAACGCCTGATCGGCGAAGGCATGGAGCTCTCGATCCACGACACGGCCGTTACGATCGCGCGAATACACGGATCGAACCGCGCCTTCCTGGAAGGCACGCTGCCTCACATCAACCGCCTCCTGTGCGAGGACCTCGACTAGGCTCTCGAAACGGCCGAGGTCGTCGTGATCGGCCACGCTGGCTCGCTGTACGACCGTGACACCGAGTGGAGCGAAGAGGGAAAAACCGTCATCCGTCTGACATGAGCTGCGACGATGCCGTCATCAACGTCGTGCACGTGTGCGCGATTCATTCCAGATGAAGATACTCGTCGTCTCCTCGCGCCCACCGTGGCCGCCGGTCATGGCCGATGCCATGACGACCGATCGACTGATCCGTTTTCTCCACGGGCGCGGCCACAGCGTCGACCTCGCTTGTTTCGTCGAAGACGCGAAATCGGAGCGCGTGCTGCGGCAGGGATTGGGCGACGTGTGTGCCGATATCCTCACCGTGACGCTGCCTCGTTGGCGTTCCTACGGCTCCACCGCGTTGACGCTGTTGGGCCGCTTGCCGATGCAGGTGCGGTACTACCGTTCGAATCAGATGAGCGAGTTGATCCGAGAGCGCGTCGCCGAGGGGCGCTACGACCTGGTATACACCCATCTGATTCGGATGGCAGAGCACACCAAAATGCTCGATATCCCGAAAGCATTGGGGATGCAGATCTCGCAGGGACTGAACCTTCGGCGGATGTTCGAACACAGCAAGGACCCGTTACGGCGGCTGTTCTACCGGATCGAGAGCACGAAAGCCGAGGCCTACGAAGCCGGGGTCGGCGCCGATTTCGATCGGATCTTTCTGTGTGGGCCTTCCGACATCGAGGCCATCGAGAGGACGGCCCCGATCCCCAATGCGAGAGTCTGCCCGCACGGCCAGGACATCCCGCCGCTCGAGCGCGTGCGGGCCGGTGTTCGGGAACCCGGCGCGATCGTCGTCAGCGGCGTGATGTCGACGTACACCAACGTGGACGCGGTGACATGGTTCGCGGAGAAGATTTTCCCATTGATCGAACGGGAGGTCTCGGAGGCCAAATTCTGGATCGTTGGGCGAAATCCGCAGCGCCAGGTTCGAGCACTCGAACGCAGCGGGAAGGTGATCGTCACCGGTGAGGTTCCGGACGTATACGATTGGCTCTGTCGCGCCCAGGTGGCGGTCGCGCCGCTTCGCATCGGTGCGGGGATGCAAAACAAAGTAGTGCAGGCGATGGCGTGCGAGCTGCCGGTCGTCGCTACGCCCGTAGCCAACGAAGGCATCGGTGCCGAACCCGGTCGGATCATCATGGTGTGCAACGACGAGCAATCGATCGCGGATTCCGTCATCCAATTGCTCCGAGACGAACCGGAGCGCTCGCGGATCGGACAGGCCGCCCGCGATTTCGTCGAAGCCAACTGGACCTGGGACGCGAACTTCGAAAACCTCGAACGATGGCTGATCGAGGCCACAGAGCTTTCCCACTGAGGGCAGTTCTGCCAGATCCACGGTTCGACGTCGCGCTCTACCGGCGACTGCCCTGGATCCATATCATGTCGTGATGGGCATCGATCTTGGGGAGTCGGAGCCGGCTTCCGTCACTGGGATGGCCTGGCTGCCCGCCTCGAATCTCGGACGCGCGATTCTGGCGGCCCTGATCGTCGTGGGTGGTTCGCTGCGCATCCATGGCTTCAGCGATCACGGCTTGTGGATCGACGAATATGGCACCTGGTGGGCGGTCGCGGGACCGAGCTGGGCCGACTGTTGGAATCGGGTGCTCGAGATCCACGGGCAGTCTCCACTCTACTACCTGATCGTACGATTCTCGATCGATGTTCTCGGCGCGAACGCGGCTTCGCTGCGACTTCCTTCGCTGGTGTTCGGCATCGCGCTGCTGGCGATCGCGTATCCGTTCGCGCGGCGCGTGTTCCGCGACGAGAGGATCGCGCTGCTGGCGGTCGCGGCGTTCGCGTTGAACGATCGCCTCATCTATTACTCGCAGGAGGCGCGCCCCTACTCGCTGGCGCTGCTGTTGGCCGTTTGCTCGTTTCATTTCTACGCAACGTTGCTCGACCGAGACTCGCGCTCCGCTCGGGTGTGGCATGTGCTCGCGACTGCATTGACCTACTACGCCCACTACTTCTTTGGGATCGTCGTACTGGTTCAGGCCGTCCACCTTCTCGCGACTCGCCCTCGACGTTGGCGCCCCTGGGTCGCGACCGGCGTCGTGCTGGGTGTGTCGCTCGCTCCTGGCCTGTTGCAGCTTCGGACGGTCTTCGCGAGGCGCGACTCTCTCGACTGGATATCGGAGCCGACGGGCTGGCTGAGCTTTCTCGAGCCCGTCGGCGACCTCGTGGCCCCCGTTGTCTTCGCGGCCACGGGCGTGTCGGCACTGCTCGGTTGGGCCTGGCATCGTCCGGCACTGAGAGACGCGCTCGGAGCACACGGCGGCATCGGGATCTGCTGGTTTGCGGTTCCGGTGTTCATATTTTCGATCATTCCGCAGTTCGTCGGAATCAACCTCGCGCACGCCCGATACCTCGTCGTCATGGCACCCGCGATTCCGCTGCTCTACGCGGTATTGCTGGCCATGCCCTTGGGCCGTCCATCGAACCATGCACCCGGCCCGATCGCGCTTCTTCCAACGCTCGTGTTCGGGATTGCGACGATCGCGTTCCGAATCGTTCCCTTTGTCTCCGAACAGGGAGACTTCTGGTGGTTCTATCAACATGGCTGGGATGACGCAGTTCACGAGATCGCGGAGGGCTTCGAACCGGGGGATCTGATCTTGTACCGAACCCACTTCGTGGAACTCGACCAGGTCGTACGCGGCGAAGCCAGTGCCGTAACCCGCGAGTTCGTCGAGTGGCCGATACTCGCGCACCTGCCTGCAGGTCGCGATTTCGCTCGGCGCGCCCTGCCCTACAGCGACAATCGACAGACACGCGAGATCCTGCGCTCCACGATGCACGACGCGTCGAAAGCACGCCGGATCTGGCTGATCGGTCTGGAAGTAGACGACCCCAACGGTCAGCGCTTCATCCTGCACCGGGCGATCGCGATCGCGATGCAACACCACGGAATGAAGATCGTCAGACGCCGAGACTTCGGTCTGGTCCGAATGGTCTTGCTTCGCGGCCCCAGGCTACAGCCGGATCGCTCCGGATAGCACCGCTCGTGTCATACTGTCGAAGCTCCGCTGGCCCCGACGCGATCCGAAGGAGGATGTTTCCGACAATGCCCGAAAATTACGAAAACCAAGTGGCCGAACAATCGAACAGCGACGATTCGCGATCCGATACGCTCAACTTGATCGAGTTGATCCCCGATTTATTCCAACGCTATTTCGAGTTCTTCAGGCCCGGCCATCAGGAAGGTGTCGTGCCCTCGCGGATCAAAGAACTCGCTCGGCTGAAGATCGCGAGCTCGAACGGTTGCGATACGTGACGCTTCGCACGCTACGCGTCGGCGACGCGTCAAGGACTCGACGAGGAGACGATTGCTCAGATCGATCTCCCGGTGGACGAGCGCACGCTCGCTCCGCGTGACGCACTGGCCGTCCGATTTGCCGAGAAGATGGCGGCAGATTTCAGGACGGTCGACTCGGCATTCAAAGCCGAATTGAGGGAAGTCTTCAACGACGCTGAAATCGCCGAACTCGGGATGATGATCGGACAGTACATCGCACTCGGCCGCTTGCTCGTGATCGCCGGAGCGCACGAGGCCGCGTGCGAAATCTACGTTCCCGACTACTGAGCAACTCACCACAGCGCATTGCAACTCATCACGAGTGCGCGAAACCACGAAAACGCACGATCGCTCATGGCGGCACCGACGGACAATTGGTATCTGTTAGGGGCAGAACGAACAGTCGACTTTCACACGTGAGGCGTCATGCAGAAACCCAGAAACTGGCCCGCCATCATCGAACGGCTCAACAACAGCGCGAGCGGCGAACTCAAGATCCGGATGGGCTCTCCGGGTAGCGCTCAGGTGACGCGGTGCCGACTGTTGGCCGAGTGGTCGAACATCGAAATTACGACCGTCGGCGCAATTCTCCACCTACGACTTCCCCGTTAGTTGGTCGCCCGGTGGAGCGAAGCTCTGCCACCGCGGGTACTTCCACGAAACGGTACGAAAGAACAGCCATTCGCCGCGGAACAGAGCGGATGGATCGTGGGCCAGGTCATCCGATCGCGTGGGGGATGCTAGACGATCCCATGTCTGACGATCGACATCCATTCTGGGAAGAAGTCGACGGGCGGCGGCCATTGCCGCCGGCGTCCCGTCATCTGGGGCTGCGGTTCCTCGAGGCCAATCCCGGTTCTGGCACCATTCGCGTCGCGTTCTCACCGCGACCGGAGTTCGCCAATCCGCGCGGTCAGATTCAAGGCGGATTCTTGAGTGCAATGCTCGACGACGCGATCGGCGCGGCTGTCGCAACGACGCTCGCGCCAGACGAGTTCGCAGTGACACTGGAGATCAAGGTCAGCTACCTGCGACCCGCTGAGCTCGACGAACCGGACGACACTTCACTCGGAGACCCCATGCCCGACCCCGAACCGCATGCGACCCGGCCGAGCCCAGGAGACTACTTTCTCGCCGCCGACCAGGGCACCGGCCTTCTGCCCTATCGATACGCCATCGAACGACTCGAGCGCGATCGAAACTACTGGCTCGCCACATCCGGAACTGACAGCACTCCGCATTGCATGCCGGTCTGGGGTATCTGGACCGATGGGCGATTCGTCTTCAGCACGGGGCCACGGACGAAGAAGGCACGAAACCTGAACGCGAACCCCAAAGCGGTGCTCCACCTCGAAAGTGGCGCCGAAGTCGTGGTAGTCGAGTGCCGGGCTCGCGAGGTGAGCGATCCCGATGCGTTGGAAGCCTTTCGAGTCGTCTACAACGCGAAATACCAGTGGGATTTCACTCCGGAGCAGCTATCGGGTGGTGGAGTCTATGAGCTTAGACCGACCAAGGCATTCGCGTGGCGTGGCGATCACGGCGAACAGTTCTCGGGAACCGCAACGCGCTGGACATTTCCCGAACCTCGTGAATAATGACGACCCACTCCGCACGTGGAGGGTCCGAACTGCTCGAGGGTGGATGCTACTGCGGCTACATTCGCTACCGGACGAACGCTACACCGTCGGACGAGACCAATTGCCATTGTACGGATTGCCGTCGAGCGCAGGCAGCCGCCTTCGTTTCCTGGTTCACAGTACCGACTTCCCGGTATCACCTCACCGAAGGGGAGCCGACCCGTTTCGCATCATCCAATCACGCTATGCGGTCGTTCTGCCCGCGCTGTGGAACCACGTTGTCGTTCCAACGAAACGATTCTCCGCAGGAGATCGACATCACCACCTGCTCGCTGGACGACCCCGAACGGGTACCGCCGCGCGACCAGACTCGAACGCTAACGAAGGTCGTTTGGATCGAGCTGGATTCGAGACTTCCCGTGTACGCCCGGGCGCGTTCCGATGGCTGAGGCGGTTGCCGCACCCTCCCATTCCAGATCAAGGAGTCTCCAATGACCGACCTGGCGAAGACCGGCCCCGCATTCGTAGAGATGGCGCACCGCATCGTGTGGTGTACGGCCGCGACCGTAGACGCGCAAGGTCGCCCGCGAAGCCGGGTCCTCCACCCCATCTGGCACTGGAACGGCGAACGACTCCAAGGTTGGGTGGCGACCGAAGCAACTCCCATCAAGCGCACCCACATCGATGCGAGCCCCTACATTTCGCTCAACTACTGGAATCCGGCCCACGACACCTGCGTCGCGGAGTGCCGAGCCAGCTGGGCATTCGATGACGAGACGCGGGCGGTGGTGTGGGAGATGTTCAAGAACGGCCCCGCGCCTGTCGGATATGATCCAGCGATGATTCCCAATTGGGATGGGCCGACATCGGATCGGTTCGCCGCACTTCGCGTCGATCCGTGGCGACTTCGGGTATTTCCCGGCACGATGCTGCTCGAACAACGTGGCGAAATCCTGACTTGGAGTGAATGAAGTTGGACCCTGCGTCGCTCAGGCAAGAGGGCGCGCTCGTCGTCGTCGCGGAGATCGCGATCGCGTTGGCTGGCTTCTCGAGTATCGTGATCGCATTGCGACGCGATATGGACCAGATCACCTCGTTCGCGTACATCCGGTTGTGGCGTCTGTTGGAAACGAGCCTCGCCACGGTCTTCTTCGCCCTGGTGCCCTTCGCGCTGCACTACTTCGGCGTCGCGGCCCAAGCACTGTGGACGACCGTGAGTGCGGGGCTGTGCGCGTACATCCTGTGTGCGCAGTCTTACATGTTCTTTCACTGGTGGGAGCAGTGGAAATCGCCGGCGATCCCGTGGTTGTTCAACGGTCCTGTGCTGCTGGCACAGCTCTCGGTCGTCGCGGTGCTGGCCCTGAACGCGCTGTCGGTCGGGTTCCACGGTGAGTTCGGTCCCTATTTCGCCGCTCTGCTGTGGTACCTGACCCTGTCCGCGCTGTATTTCGCTCGACTGTTGCTGAAGCATCGCCAAGGAGACGAGGACTTCCGGCAGTAGGGCCGGGACCTAGCGGGATTCGGGCCGAACGCGTCGCTTCTGGTGATCGAGATACGCGGCTACGGTCGCGCGCATATCGTTGTTTTCGACCTCGCGGTCGAAGACCACCCCTGCGGCTGGAAAGCCAACCCGATAGGTGCCGCCGTCGGGTGAGCGCTCGAGCAACCGATAGTCGACGAGCCAGCGCCGCACCGATACGTGATCGGCATCGATCGCCGGCGCAACTTCGCGATTCCAGTCCTGAATGATCTCGTTCACCTGGCTCTCGGTGTAGGTCCGGGCGCTGTCCATGCACATCAGAATGCTCTTCATGATGATCTGGCGGTCTTTCTGCTTTCGCGGGAACCGACGCGGCCCGCGGTCGGCACCGATCAGACACAG
>JAJDAM010000029.1 GCA_029261905.1 Deltaproteobacteria bacterium | reverse complement strand
GTGACTTGGGACGTGTCGAGCTGCGGTACCGGGGTCACCCGATTGTGTCCGGCCACTGCGATCCAGAAAAAATACTTCAAGACCGGAACGAGAATCGCTTCCTACGGATGTGGTACCGCTGCGATCGCCGAGGGGATCGGCGCGGCGCTGATGAGTGAGACCTTTCACCGCAATGGGATCGCAACCGAACGCATCCTGGCCGTGATCGAACTCGCCAATGGGCTCGCGATCAATGTTCGCGCGGGACGCAACCTGTTGCGGCCTTCGCACTTCTTCGGGCACCTCAAACAAGGCAACCTCGATTCACTGCGCGGGGTGGCGGATCAATTCGCCGCGCGGCAGATCTCGAACGGAGACTGGCCGAAGATGCGGCCTGGACGGCGGCGCTACCGCTACCTCGCGGAAGCGGCGGCGCGCTCGATGGCGCGCACAGCAGCCACCTTCGAACGCGAGTACGTGTTCTGCTGGCTCGACTGGGACGGTGACAACATCCTCGCAGATGGCGGAATCATCGATTACGGCTCGATCCGACAATTCGGACTGTTCCACCGCGAGTACCGATTCGACGACGTACAGCGGATGTCGACCAGCTTGACCGAGCAACGCGCCAACGCGCGGGCGATCGTGCAGAACTTCGCGCAGATCCGGGATTACCTGATCACCGGAAAGCGCGCGCCGATTCGAAGCTTCGCAAACGATCCGGTCCTCACTATTTTCGATCGGGAGTTCGAGCAGATCAAGCGCGAGCTACTGGTATCGAACCTCGGATTCGACGCCGAGCAGACCCGAAGACTTCTGTCCCATGCGGGGCCGCTGGTCGATCGCTTCTCGAAGGCTCACCAGTATTTCGAACGAGCGCGATCTTCGCGCGGCCCGCGTCCGGTCTCGGACGGCATCACCTGGAATGCCGTCTACTCGGTCCGCGATCTGCAGCGAGAACTGCCGCAGCGGTACCTCGTCCGGGCTTCGCCGATTCCGGCGGACGAGTTTCTCGCGATCGCGGCATCCCGCTACGCGTCGCCCAAGGACAGTCGGCTGACGCCTCATCGTTCTCGCATGGCGAGCCAGTTTCAACGCGCCTGGTTGGCGATGATCGTCGAAGCGGCCGAACGGACCCGCACATCGCCTGGACAGGTGCTGGCGGGCATCGCGGAACGCTCCGCTCGAATCAATCGCTACGACCGGATTACTGGCGACAGCATCGAGTACGCGACCCAGCGATTGGTGCGCAACCGGCGCAAGATCACCAGCGCCCACATGTACGACGTCATCGAGCGGTTCGTCCACCACCAGATCCTGAATCCGCCGGAGCGCGACGCCAGCCCCACTTTCCGTCCGGGTCCGAGCCAACGCGATTCGCGCCGCGTACTCGACTCGCTGGTCCGCGCGATGGGTTTCTACCGACACGGCCTTTGACGGGCGGCTCACACGCACACCGGGTGGGTTCACTTGACGCCCGGAAGTGGCTGCGCGAGCCTGTCGACACAATCGTGATCCGCGGGTTCGGGCCCGCGCTCATTCCATCGGCATCGCGGCTCCGCTCTCCAGAAACTTCTCGAATCACTTGTCGAGAAGTGAGAGCGACGCCCGCCGATCAATGGAGCGAGCGCCGGGCCTTTCGAGTCTCTGGCTGCTTGCCGGAGGAGAACCATGCCCGAAATCGACATCCATCGAGAACTCGATACCGAACTCGAACCAGAACTCGATGCAGAGGGAAACGCAAACCTCGAGCAGCGAACGACCGTGCTCGTGTCCGCACTCGCGCGCGAACCCGAGCGCGAAGCCGCATTGGCGGCGTTGACGCAGCTCGGTCCGACGACCCGGGCCGCCGTGTTGGCCGGGCTGCGCGACGGGCGCTGGGAAGTCCGGCGCTGGTGCATCTGGTTGACGCGGCTGCTGCATCCCGCCGACGTCGAGTGCGCATTCCCATTGATGCGCGACCCCAAGAGTGCGGTGCGACAAATGGCGGTTTCGGCATTGGGATCCGGCGACGGGCGACCGGACGCCGCGGTGCCGCTGCTGATGGAGCGCGCCCTCGACGATTCGAGCATTCGCGTCCGACGTCAAGCCGTGCTCGTTCTCGCATTCAGTCACACGAGCCCGCAACTCGAGGGCTTCTTCCAGCACCTGCTCGACACCGAGACCGATTCGAAGCTCCACAAGAACGCGGGGATCGGCTTGTTCCTGTGCCGCGAACGCGGCACCGACCACTCGACCGAGTCATCATCATGTTGAGCAGGGACCAGCGCGAACAGTTCGAACGAACCGGCGTACTCGTGCTGCCGGAAGCCGTCGGCTCGGAAGTGGCCGCGGAGATGTGCGCGCGCATCTGGGACTACCTCAGCAAACGGGGCGTCAGCGCGGACGCTCCAGGTGAGCAGAGCGTGACTCCCTCGAAGGTCCGGGGTGCGATCCAAGAACAGAGTTTCGATGGACTGTGGGGCGAATCCGTCCGCGCTGCGATCGATTCGATCCTCGGGCGCGATGGCTGGCGCGTCCCCGGACATGCCGGCCAGCTGCTCAGCATCCTATTTCCCCAGCGCGGACCGAACGGAAAACTCGACGGCGATGGTCGCTGGGTGCTGCCGTCGAAGGTCTGGCACCTCGATTATCAAGCACCCGGTTGGCTGCGCGGTCTGCCCGGCTTGCAAGTGTTCGTGTGCCTCGACAAGGTCGAACCGCGCGCCGGGGCAACCCTCGCCATCGAGGGTTCTCACCGCCTGATCGACCGGATCCGCCGAGTCGAAGGCCCCGAATTCAGTGGCCGCTCGGCGGATGTGCGCCGCGAACTACGCAAACACGTGACCTGGTTTCGCGAGTTGTGCTCGGTTCGCCCCGGCGAAGACCGCATCGCCCGCTTCATGGACCAGGCAACCGAACACGAGGGCGTGGAGCTACGCGTGGTGGAGTTCTCCGGTGCGCCGGGCGACGTCGTACTGATGCATCCCTGGATCGTGCACGCGCCGGCACCCAACTGCGGGAAACGACCGCGGATGGTGCTGACCGAACGGATTCGCACCCAGCCCCGTCCAGCCAATAGCCCAACCGAGTGCCCAGCCACCGATACCGAGTGACACTTCCGGCAGCATTGCCGACGCAAGCGCCGCTGATGCCGCGGGTTGAGATGGTGCCGGGAACAGGACTCGAACCTGCACGCCCTTTCGGACTGTGGCTCCTAAGGCCACCGCGTCTACCAGTTCCGCCATCCCGGCAACGAAGCGATCAGCGTAGATGCCAGCCACGCAGATCGAACGATGGTGAGCGCGGAAGGAATCGAACCTTCAACCTAGAGATTAAGAGTCTCTTGCTCTGCCAATTGAGCTACGCGCCCACCGTCGCCTCACAGTACGGAGCGCGGTCGCGTCTCGCAACCCTCGGCGCACACCGAGCGGGAGGCTGTGATTTTTTCGCGGTAAACCTGTGTTTGCTTCTCAGGACGAGTCGGCTTCGCCGAAACCGCCGCCACCCGGCGTTTCGATCCGCAGCCGCTCGCCGGTCGCCAATTCGATCCGCGCCTTGCCGTCCAATGACTCGATCGATCCGTCGGTTCGGATCACCCAATTGCGACCCGACATTCCCGGCGCACCGCCATTCTGCCCGTAGGGTTGCGTGGTTCGCCGCTCCGTCAGTAGCGAGACAGTGACGGGTGCGCGGAACTCGTATTCGCGAACCAATCCCTCACCACCTGGCCACCGGCCGCTGCCGCCGGATCCCGGCCGAAACCGAAACTCGCGCAGCAGCACCGGATGCCGCGCTTCCAGTACTTCGGCGTCTGTGATCCGGGTATTGGTCATGTGGGTATGAACCCCGGACGCGCCCGCAAAACCGTCGCCCGCACCCGCTCCACCGCCGATCGTTTCGTAGTAGCCAAAGCTCTCGTCGCCGAACGTCACGTTGTTCATCGTCCCCTGGCTCGCGGCTACGCGCCCGAGCGCTCCGAGCAGTACGTCCACGACACGCTGCGAGGTTTCGACGTTGCCACCGACCACGGCCGCACCGGCCGGTGGGTCCAACAGCGAGCCGGGCGGAATCTGGATCTCGACCGGGTCGAGGCAGCCGCCGTTGAGCGGGATGCGTTCAGCGACCAACGTGCGCAACACGTAGATGACCGCCGCCTGTACGACCGCGCGCGGCGCGTTGAGGTTGCCGCGACTCGCGGCGCCGGTGCCGGAAAAATCGATGCGCATGCGCTCGCCTTCGATCGTCAGTGCGACGCAAATCGGCGTGCCGTCATCCATCTGGTCGGCGAACTCGTAACAGCCGTTCGGAAGACGCCCGATTTCGCGACCGACCTTGTGGGCCGCTGCTTGCTGGAGCTGCGTCATCGTCAGTTCCATCGCCTGTCGGCCGTGTTCGGCCATCATCTCCCCGAGCAGCCCGACCCCGCAGCGGTTCGCCGCGACCATGGCTTCGAGTTCCGCGACGTTGTCGTCCGGATTCCGAGCCGGATAGCGCGCCCCGACGAGTCGCGCGCGCAGATGTTCTTCATCGAAGAACCCTGCGCGGACCGCGAGGAACGCCTCGAGCAGCACGCCCTCCTCTTCCAACGTGTGTGAGTCGGCCGGCATCGAGCCCGGCGTCACGCCGCCGATGTCGGCGTGGTGACCACGGCTCGCAACGAAGAACGCGGGCGTGTGCCCGCCGTTGGCGTTCGTCTCGGATCGCGATCCATCGCCGGGAGCGTCGCCTGCTGGGCTGGATGGAGAGCCGCCTGCAGGGCTGGATGGAGAGCCGCATGCAAACACCGGCGTGACGGCCGTTACATCGGGAAGGTGCGAACCCCCGGCCGCTGGATCGTTCGTGACGACGACGTCACCGGCCACGAGGTCTGGAAACCGCGAGCGAACGTGGCGGACGGTCTCTGCCATCGCGCCGAGATGGACCGGAATGTGCGGCGCATTCGCGACCAAACCACCGCTGGCATCGAACACCGCACAGGAATAGTCGAGTCGCTCTTTGATGTTCGTCGAGACCGAAGTGTTGCGCAGCACGCCGCCCATCAGTTAGGCGATCGACATGAAGCGATTGCCGAAGACCTCCAGTCGGATCGGGTCGGGTCGCGAGAAATCCGCCACTTCCGCACGCGGCGCGCCCGACTCGTCGGTCAACACGAGAATCTGCTCGGGCCCGAGGCGCGCGACGAAACCCGGATCGAGAATCAACGTGCCGGTGTCTTCGAGCACCACAGCGGGGCCGCGCAACTCGCAGCCCGATCGCAGCTGGACTCGATCGTAGACCGGTGCCGAGACGCGTCCGATTCCCGGAAACCACACCTGCTGTTCGCGCAGCGGCGCCGGAACAGCGGTCTCGTTTTCTCGATCCGGTGCCGATCCATCGGCGGCAGGAGCAAGAGGGCCGGAGACCGCGCCGGTCCCGTCTCGCGACACCGTCACCCGGACGCGCGCCGTCACGATCTCGACCGGACGGCCGGGGCGTGTGTACCCGAAGCGCGTCTGGTGATCGGCCGCGAACGCCGCCTGGAAGTCGCCGTCGTCTGGTTGCACCACGGTCAACGGGGTCTCGGTTCCCCGGTAGCGCAGATCGAGCAACCGCTCGACTCGAAGCGGCCCCTCGGCGTCCGGCGTTTCGGCCTCGATCGCCGCGCGCCCCTGCAGTTCGAGTTCGTCGAGCCGCTCGAGGACCGACGCGGGAACAGCGTCCTCGACCGCAGTCTTGTGGGTCTGATGAGAGCCGAGCAGAACGCGTCCCGCATCGCGCTGTCCGTCCCAGCTCACATCCGCCATCCCGATTCCGTACGCAGACAGGATTCCGGCAAACGGGTGCAGCAACACCGTGCGAATCCCGAGCGTGCGAGCAATCGCGCACACGTGCTGCCCCGACGCCCCGCCAAAACCCACCAACGCGCAATCTCTCGGATCGACCCCGCGCGCAACCGACACCTCGGCGATCGCATCCGCCATGCTCGCGTTGGCGACTTCCAGAAAGCCCGCCGCCACGCCATCGCGATCGAGTTCGTAGCCTTCGCGGCCGAGCGTTGCGGCCATCTCGTCGAGCGCCGCTTCGACCGGCTCAGCGACCAGCGGGAACGGAAAGCGATCGGCCTGGACCCGGCCCAGTGCGAAGTTGCAGTCGGTCAGCGTGATCTCGTGCGCGTCGGGCTGCCCGTAACACAGCGGTCCGGGGT
>JAJDAM010000028.1 GCA_029261905.1 Deltaproteobacteria bacterium | reverse complement strand
CGGTCGAGCTGAGCCCGGCTCGTCTTCATTTGTCGCGCCAGCGCGGCCTTGGTGACGTTCTGTTCCTTCATCGCCTGAGCGAACTGCCAAGCGAGCGCCTTCTTTGCCGCCTTCGCTGTTGCTTCCTCGAGGATTCCCTCTTCTTTGAGAAACTCGTCAAGAGAGGAGCCGCGATGCGGGTTCGTTTTTTTTCTTCTGCTCATCTCGTCTTCTCCAGCTGTCGCTTGCGGCTTCGCGCAAGCTTCAAGTCCCCATCCGGTGTTTTCTGCGTCTTCTTGATGAAGCCGTGAAGTGCAAAGAGTTCTTCATCGTGGACACAGACAACCACTCGTGCAATGCGCCCGCTCCGCAACGACACCCTCAGTTCGAACAGTCCACCACCGAGTGCGCGACAGAGCGGCATTCCGATCGGCCATCCGAACTCGAGATCCTTGAGACCCACACCGACAACGCGGCGATCCGCCTTGGGCAACTCCAGCAACCATTCCCGTACCGGCTCAGAACCTGCATCCGTCCGAAAGAAGACCAGCGGAACTCGTTTCTCGGCATCGGTCACTGCATGAACGTACCAATATTGATACTATCGGTCAATCAGATCTGCATGTGTGAACCATGTCTTCGGAATAATCTGTAAACCATGTGTCCGGAATGGACCTGGTTTCGCGTAAGAATGCTGGGATCCGCTATTTCGCATCGAGTCCCTCGCTTCCGGTCTCGACCCGAAGCGTGATGCGCCCTTTGCGGGCAGCCATTCGATGACGGGTTTGTGCGCAGGTCGAGCCGGCCTGCTCACCACGGCCCGGGTGCGCTGCGCTAGGCGCGACTGACCCACTCGCACCCCTGCGAATCGTGCTAGGCGGCGTCCGCCTCAAGTCTGTGCAGGGAGGGCACGATACCCCCAATGGGGTGCGGGGGCGGGGCAGGGCCCAGCCCGGCCGCCCGATGGGGCGTCGCGACATGTCTTACGATGAAATGGATTCCCTTCCCCCGGAGTGGGACGACGATCCGGTCGCGCAAAAGACGGACTGGATCCCCAAGAAGCCGGGTGGAGCCAGCTTTCGCACGCACGGCCTCGAGCGACTCGATGCCACGCGCATGGAGTTCCGAATAACGCGGGGTGCCAAGCTGTTCTGCTGGCTCTTCATCGGCGCCGGCGTCGCTGTGCCCGTCGCCTTTTTCGCTGGAGCAATGGGCCAATCCGGCGCGCTCGATTCCCAGCTGGTGGTTGCCTGCGTTGGCATCGTCTTCACCGGGGCCGGCCTGGGCATGCAGTACTTCATGGGCCGACCGCGCGTGTTCGACAAGCCCTCGGGTAGCTTCTGGATCGGTCGCAAGCAGCCCGACCGCCTGACGCAGCCGGCGGAAAGCGATTCCCGGGTGCCCCTGGAAGAGATCTACGCCGTGCAGCTGATCTCGGAATACGTACGAGGGAACAAGAGCAGTTTCCACAGCTACGAGCTGAACCTCGTTCTCCGCAACGGCCGGCGCGTCAACGTCATCGATCACGGCGGTCTCGCGCGCTTGCGAGCGGACGCCGACACCCTCGGGCAGTTCCTGGAGCTGCCCGTGTGGGACGCAACCTGATGGGTCGATTCGTTTTCGTCTTCGCACTGCTCGTCGGGGCCGCGATGCTGGCGGCCAACGGCGTGAGCATCAGCAGCTTGAGCTCCCTCGACCTGCGCGGCGTCGGAACGCGCATTGAAGGCCGACGGGTCGTGCTCGAAAGCGGCCAGCTCGAAGCTCATTTCAGCAAGGCCGGATCCATCGAAGAGTCCTACATGCTCTTTGGCGGCGACTTGCAAGAGCATCGCAACAGCATCATGCACGCGACGATCGCGGGCCTTGCCACGCAGCACGCGCGTTTCATCGCCGCGCGCCATCCGGACTTCTACATGTGCAAGTCGCCCGGCGCGAAGCCCGCGCAGCAGCTCACCGAGACGATGGCCCTGGTCGCTGGAGATCGCGCTGCACTGAGTGCGCTCGACGAGGCGGCCACTCTGTTCCACGAGCGGGTGAGAGCGGGCGGGGAGCGCACCTGTATCCACCTGCGAGGGGCACCGTTGGTGCTGGAGTCGGTTCGCATCGAAGACGGCGAGGTCAGCCAGGACATCAGTCACGAGGTCGTGCCGAAGTTCGTTGCCATGAACTTCGTGCTGGCCGAAAGTGTGGAGCTCGAGGACTGCAAGACGCTGCTGCGCTGAGCGCCAGCTCGCGACTCCGGACGTCTCGAAAACTCCACCTCGCTCCGACACAACCCTCCCGGTGCCAGCGGCTCCGGAACTCCCGGGCCCTCCTCGAGTGGGTTATATGACCCAATATTTGGGTTATATTCTCAGTCATGCTCGAGGGCGTATTCGGCAACGCAAGCGCGGAAAAGGTGCTGCTCTACATCGAGCAGTACGGTGAAGGCTATGCCACCGGAATCGCCAAGAACTTCGACGGGCTCTCACTTCACATGGCGCAGCGTCAGCTCGAGCGCTTCGAACGAGCCGGCGCACTCGTCAGCACGCTAAAGGGTCGCACCCGGCTCTACACGTGGAACCCGCGCTACCCGTTTCTGGACGAACTTCGCGCGCTTCTCGCGCGCGGGCTCGAGGTGCTCCCGGCCGCTGAGCGCAAGCGATATTTCACCGAGCGTAGGCGCCCGCGCCGCACTGGAAAGCCAGGTTGAGTTTCGCGGCCGGGGCGATTCGCGAGGACGCGAGCCTCGAGCAGGTCGCAACGATCGTGTGCACGGCCCTCGAAGAGGCCGGCGTCTCGGTGGTTCTGTCCGGCGGAGCCGCGGTCTCGATCTATTCCGACAACGAGTACGAGTCGTTCGACCTGGACTTCGTCCCTGTCGGTCTGGCTCGTCGCGTCGACCACGTGATGGAGTCGCTTGGCTTCGCGAGGAAGCAACGGCATTGGGTACATCCCGGCAGCCGCTACTGGGTCGAATTTCCGGGTGGTCCCGTGGCCGTCGGTGATGAAGTCATCCGCGACTTCGCCGAGCGGCGCAGTGCGTTGGGGGTGCTGCGCTTGCTTCATCCCACGGAGTGCGTGATGGACCGACTAACGTGGTTCATTCACAATACAGACCGCCAGTGCCTCGAACAGGCTGTGCAGGTGGCGTTGCGCCATCCAATCAAGCTGAAGCGCATCGAGCGTTGGGCTGCCGGCGAGGGACCGAACGGGTCGGGGCGGTTTCGAGAGTTCGCGGCACTGCTCCGGGCAGCCAAGGAGTAGAGCGTGTCCGAGATCGAGTTCATCCTCATGAGCGTCTCGGTCGTGTTCTCGTTTGTGTTCTTGAAGGGGCTCGACGGCTCTACGAATCGATGCGTGGAAACCTCGGGTGGATCGGAATGAACGGGAATGCACCGGAGGAGCAGGCGCAGCCTGCGTGCCGTTTTCGTCACAGTCAGAGGAGTCTGAAATCTGCTGAAGTCGATCTCTATTTCGCATGGTTACTTCAAAGCATCATGATAAAACGAAGACCAAGTTCAAGCGAAGCCTTCACCACCCCCGTCCGGGCACCCAATCCTTCTTCCTCTGGGGGCCTCGCCAGACCGGCAAGAGCACACTGCTCCGGCAGACATACGCTGACTGTCGTTGGATCGATCTGCTCAAGGCCGAGGAGTTTCGACGCTACCTGGCGCAGCCCCAGCTGCTCAGGCAGGAGATCGAGGCTGCGGAACCTGCGGGGCAGCAACAGATCGTGGTCGACGAGATCCAGAAGGTGCCCTCTCTACTCGACGAGGTTCATTGGCTCATCGAAAACCGCGGGCGCGACCATGAGCCAACCGACAGACTGCTACTTGCCGGCGGATCTATGAGCCCCGCTTGAATCTCCCATCGCCCGACCCAAACCACGCGCTGAAGCGTGTCGCCGTGGCCAGCATGATCATGGCCATCGCCATGGCGATCCGGGCCGGGGTACTGAGTGCCGGCACCGCGGCCGCCGGGGTCGTGTTCTCGAAATAGAGGAAGGTGCCGTAGCGCTCGCCCGAAATCAGATCCAGGTCGCCGTCGCCGTCGAGGTCGCCCAGCGTGGGGGTCGAAAAGATCCCGACATCCTCGCCGTCGAGGGGGTTGGCGGCGCC